>NZ_RAVY01000417.1:0-771 GCF_003611625.1 Corallococcus sp. CA054B | reverse complement strand
CGTTGGAACCGGGCGCCCACAGCGCGCCGTCCCCCTGGCTCCACGCATCGATGCGGTACATTGCGTCCCCCCGGTGCGGTGTCTTGCCGTCCACCCGCCGCCGCCGTCGCCACGCCGCGCCTCGATAATTAGACGCCGACCGCCAGAATCCTTGGGTCGCGCCTCATCATTTCAAGAAGGCCCCCCCCTGCCGGAGCGCCAGGGCCCGGATTCCGGCCTCTTCGCTCCACCCCGGCTCCCCCCGGCGGGCCACGGCCTCGAAGGCCTCCGCCGCCTGGAGCGGGAGCCCCATGGCCCGGAGCACCAGCGCCCGGTTCCACAGGGCCTGGGGATGGTCCGGTGCCTGACGCAGCACGCCTTCGAGCAGGTCCAGGGCGCGCCGCCAGTCCCCCGCCGCCATCGCCACCACGGCCCGGTCGCTGTCCCGGTCCAGCGAGGGGGCGCTGCGCGACAGGAAGTCCGACGCCTGACGCAACTCGCCACGCACCAGGTAGGCCGCCGCGATGCCGTGCAGGTCCCCCCGCTCCTCCAGCGCCGCCAGGGTCCGCAAGGGCACCGGCGGTTCGGTCGCGAGCGCCGCGGTGCCCCCCGCCCCCGTCCGGACGGGAACGAAGGGGAGGTAGCGGTCCGCGGCCGGGTACGCGATGCGCGCCTCCAGCTCCCGCGCGGACGCGTCCGCCCGCCACGCGTCCCCCGGCCGGAATCCGTCCCCGGTCATGAACGCGGCGAGCGCGCCCAGCCCCATGGCCAGCACCGCGCCCAGCGCATGGC
>NZ_RAVY01000416.1:0-857 GCF_003611625.1 Corallococcus sp. CA054B | reverse complement strand
ACCCGGTGGTGGGCGGCGCTGCCTGCTGGGCCCACGCCGCGCTCGCGGACAGCTGCGCTGCGAGCACGACGGCGAGGGCGCGGGGATTCCTGCGCGGAAGGGATGACACGGATGTTTGCTCCTCGGAACCGGCCGGCCGTGGGGCATGCGCATGCGCGCCCCGCGACGACCGTCGACCTGATGACCTGCTTCACGACACGACACGCGGGGACTACGCGTGCGTCGGAGGCGAGGCCTTGGGCGCGATGTCGAGGACGGCGAGCGGCGCGAAGGAGCGGGGCGGCGCGGTGGCCGGGTGATTGCTCTCCACGCACGCCGAAGCGGAAGCGACGTCCGCGCTCGGGAGCACCCCCGCCTGCGGGGCGGCCGTGAGCAGCGGGCACGTCTCGTGGTTGAGGCCCGTCGCGTCCGCCACGGCGGGCGGGACGGAGGCGACGACGGGGTCGCGCTCGGAGAAGCGGGACAGCGCGGGGTTCGCGCGCCGCGCGTCCTCCTCGAACGTCTGGTGCTGCGGACAGAACCGGTGCGCGTGCTGCTCCACGTGCAGCGCCAGACCCAGCGGCTGGGCACCCCAGAGCGCGACGAGCAGCATCGCGGTGAGGCGGGCAAGGGTGTGGGCGCGCGAGAGCATCTGAGGGTCCCGGCTGGCTTACTGTCGGCCCCCGGGAGTGTCAAGGCAGGCAGGGGGCACCGCCGAAACACGATGACAAGGGAACGGTGTTTTCATTCCGGGCGTCCCTCCTGGCCGCATCGGCTAGGTTGGGCGCGCCAGCGTCACGCCCCTTCGCGCCAGGAGTTCCGTCGCCCGTGCCTCCCTCCCGTTCCCGTCGCCGCGCCCCCGCCGCCAAGGCCCCGGC
>NZ_RAVY01000415.1:0-608 GCF_003611625.1 Corallococcus sp. CA054B | reverse complement strand
CCCGGCGGGGCACGCGATGTTCCAGGGTAACGTTGCCCCTGCTGTTTGAGGCAGTTACGATTGTCACCGCCTCGATGATTCGCCTGAACGACATCCTGCAGCGGGTTGCGTCGTACCACCCGGACCCCGACCTGGACATCATCAAGAAGGCGTACGTCTACTCGGCCAAGGTCCATCAGGGGCAACTCCGCAAGTCGGGAGAGCCCTACCTCATCCACCCGCTGGAGGTGGCGGGCATCCTGGCGGAGCTGAAGCTGGACGAAGCGTCCATCGTCACCGGCCTGCTCCACGACACCATCGAGGACACGCTCGCCACCGCGGAGGAGCTCACGGAGCTCTTCGGCCCGGAGGTCGCCCAGCTGGTGGACGGCGTGACGAAGCTGTCCAAGTTCTCCGCGTCCGCGACGCTCTCCCAGGAGGAGAAGCAGGCGGAGAACTTCCGCAAGATGATCATCGCGATGGCGCAGGACATCCGCGTCATCCTCGTGAAGCTGGCGGACCGCACGCACAACATGCGGACGCTGGATCACATGTCCGAGGAGAAGCAGGCCCGCATCGGACAGGAGACGCTGGACATCTACGCGCCCCTGGCCAACCGGCTGGGCATC
>NZ_RAVY01000414.1:0-872 GCF_003611625.1 Corallococcus sp. CA054B | reverse complement strand
GCGCGAATCCCAGCGAGGGGGACGGCCGCCAGCGAGGGGTGGGGTCCGGAGAATCGTGCTCATGCGACAGGGACTCCTTCAGGGGGGACGCGGTCCCACCCCCTCTTGGGTTGTCTTGCTTTCTGCCAGAGACAGGGCCTGTGTTTCACCCCCTGCCACGGGGGCCGGTCCGGTATCCGACGGATGGCGCCGGTAAGATAGGGATTGCTCCGCTGGCATGCCGGAAGCCCGGATGTCCACTGCCGGAGACCCCACCGTGAGGTGACGAATGGGCGGCCCCGGGGGGCGACATCACTTGGAGTCGCTGCCCCTGGCGTCCCTGGCGCCGCGCGTCCCCACGCGCGAGGAATACCTCCGCTACGTGCTGCTTTCGTACTGGTGAAGGACTTCATCCCAGGGCTGCACGGTGTGGATGGCGGCCTGCGCGCGGGCTACATCCTGTCGCGCCACGAATTGGGCGTGAAGGACCTGACCGGCGACAACGGGTTGCAGGGCATCGTCGTGGAGCCGGTGCACGTGTATCGCAACACCTTCGAGCTGCTGGGCACGCTGAGCTTCTGACCGCCATCCGGCGCATGCTGGAGGGGCACCTGGAGTCAGCCCCTGCGCGTGGCCCGATAGGCCTGAGCGGGATGCGCGGGATTATCGGGGTGGGTGCGCTCGAGAAGGCCCTCTTCGACCATGGCCTTGAGATGGCGCTCCGTCAGCTTGTCCGGGCTGTAGCTCAGCTTCTTGGCGAGCTCCGTGGGGTGCCAGGCCCGAAGCGAAGTGAGTGCCAGGATGGCTTCGCGAAGGGCTGCCTTTCTGGGGCGGGGGCCTAGCTTTTCGACGATTTCACGAGCCTTCGCGTCGACTTCTTTTCGGTCGGGAAC
>NZ_RAVY01000413.1:0-931 GCF_003611625.1 Corallococcus sp. CA054B | reverse complement strand
GGCCGGAGTCATGACGCTCGTGAAGGCGGGGTGAAGGGCTGAAGGTTAGACCGGGGGGCGGGCGGGGTGAACCCGTCCGGGCCATCCCCCCGGGAACGGCGCTGTTTCCTGGCCGCCCGCCCTACGGCGCGACGGGCGGGAGCGGCTCCGCCAGGGCAGGACCCGCCGGGTCGGCCCGGGCCACGCGGCCCACCCGCTCCGCGTTGACGCGGGCCTGCACGTAGCGGGGCGACAGCCGGGTGGCGGCGGCGTAGGCGGCGCGGGCCTCCTCCAGCCGGCCCAGGCGCTCGCAGGCGACGCCCAGGTTGTTCTGCACGTAGGCCACGTGCGGCAGGAGGCTGGCGGCCTGGGTGAGGACCTCCACGGCGCGCGCGTTGTCGTTGGCGCGCAGGTAGGCGAAGCCCAGGTTGTTGAGCGCGTGGCCGTGCTCGGGGTCCAGGTGCACCGCCTGCTGGAAGCGCAGGATGGCGGAGGTGAGCTCATGGGCGCCCAGGTGCGCGCGGCCGAGCACCTGGTACACCTCCGCGTCCTCCGGGTCGCGCAGGAGCGCCTCCTCTCCCACGCGGACGGCGTCCGGGAAGCGGCCCTCCGACACCAGGAGCCGCGCCTGCTGCACCAGCGCCCCCGCGTCATGCGGCTCCGCCTGCCCCAGCCGGGCGTACGCGTCGATGGCGAGCGTCGTGTCCCCGGCCAGCCGGGCCGTGCGCGCCAACTGCGCCAGGGCGTCCGTGGCGCCCGGGTCGTCGTGCAGCGCGCGGCGCAGCTCCGTCACGGCGCCGGACACGTCCCCCAGGTCGCGCAGGCCCAGGGCGCGGGCCACATGGTCGACCCGGCGGGCGTGCGTGTGCGGCAGCGCCAGGGCGTCACCGGGGACGGGGGCCTCCGCCGGGGCGGCCTCGTCCACGAGGCGCGGGGCGGGCATCAGCGACGG
>NZ_RAVY01000412.1:0-943 GCF_003611625.1 Corallococcus sp. CA054B | reverse complement strand
CTCCGGAGCCCCCTTCCCGGTCCAGCTCGCCAGGGACCGCGAGACCTACCTGGCCGACATCCAGCGCTGCCTGGAACAGCTCCACGAAGGCGAGACCTACGAGGTCTGTCTCACCAACAAGCTCCTCGCCCGGACGCACGTCGAGCCCCTGGACCTGTACCGGAGCCTGCGCCGGCTGAATCCCGCGCCCTACGCCGCCTACCTCCGGATGGGACCACTAGGCATCGCCTGCTCCTCCCCCGAGCGCTTCCTGCGCGTGGACGCCGAACGCTGGGTCGAGTCGAAGCCCATCAAGGGCACCCTGCGCCGCGGCTCCACGCCAGCCGAGGACGACCGGCTGCGCCAGCAGCTGGGCTCCCAGGAGAAGGACCGGGCGGAGAACCTGATGATCGTGGACCTCGTGCGCAACGACCTCGGGCGCGTATGCGAGGTGGGCTCGGTCCACGTCCCCCGGCTCATGCACGTGGAGTCGTATGCCACGGTGCACCAACTGGTGAGCACCATCCGGGGCCACCTGCGCCCGGGGCTCACCGCCGTGGACGCGGTGCGCGCCGCCTTTCCGGGAGGCTCCATGACGGGGGCCCCCAAGGAGCGCACGATGGAGCTCATCGACCGCCTGGAGGGGGAGGCCCGGGGGGTGTATTCGGGCGCCATCGGGTACTTCTCCGCCACCGGCGCGGCGGACCTGAACGTCGTCATCCGCACGGCGGTGGTCCACCCCGGCGAGGTGAACATCGGCGCGGGCGGCGCCATCGTGGCGCTCTCGGACCCGGCGGCCGAACTGGAGGAGCTGCTCCTCAAGTCGCGCGTGGTGCTGAAGGCGCTGTGCACGGCGCTCGGGCGCCCGGACGGACTGCCCGAGCCCGGAGCCGATTCCAGGACCTGGACGGCACCGGACTGAGCCCGGGAGGGGCGGAGAAGGGCCTTCCGGGCTCAGTCCGGT
>NZ_RAVY01000411.1:0-981 GCF_003611625.1 Corallococcus sp. CA054B | reverse complement strand
CGCCCGTGCGGTAGAGGCGCTCGCCCGGCGTAGCGGCGAAGGGATGGGGGACGAAGCGTTCCGCGGTCAGGTCGGGGCGGTTCAGGTAGCCCCAGGCCAGACCCTGGCCACCCACGTACACCTCACCGGCGACACCCACGGGCAGCGGATGCAGGTGCGTGTCGAGCACGTAGACGGTGGAATTGGAGAGCGGCCGGCCGATGGGGATGGCGCCTTCCACACGTGTGCCGTGCTGCAAGGAGAAGGTAGTGGAGAAGGTGGTGTTCTCCGTGGGGCCGTAGCCGTTGATGAAGGTGGCGCCTTCCGGAATGCGCGCGAGGTGTTCGCGCACACGGGCGGCAGGCAGCACGTCGCCACCGGCGAGGACCTGGCGCACGCCCGCGAGCGCTTCGCCCTGGTGCAGGGCCATCTGCTCGAAGAGGGCAGCGGTGAGCCACAGGGACGTCACGCGGTGGTGACGCAGCTGGGCGGCCAGCTCCTCCAGTGAGAGGGAATGCGGCGGAGCGAGGACGAGCTTCGCACCGTGCAGTAGCGCGCCCCAGATTTCGAGCGTGGACGCGTCGAAGGCAACGGGGGCGAACTGGAGCCAGACTTCGTCGGGCCCGAAGCGCATGACGGTGCTGCCGAGCACGAGGCGGGTGATGCCCCGGTGAGGCACGCTGACGCCCTTGGGACGGCCCGTGGAGCCCGAGGTGAACATGACGTAGGCCAGGGCTTCACCGTCCACGCGGACCTCAGGCGCATGCATGGGCCGCGCGGCAATCTCCTCGGACTGGGCATCCAGCCAGACGCGGGTGCCGGTGGCGGGGAGCAACGAAGCGAAGGGCTGGTGAGTGAGCACCACGTCCACGCCCGCGTCCTCCAGCAGCATCGCGATGCGCTCCACGGGGGCATTGCGGTCCACGGGGACGAAGGCCGCGCCCGCCTTGAGAATGGCGAGGAGCGCCGCCACCAGGTCGAAGGACCGTTCAACGGCGAGGC
>NZ_RAVY01000410.1:0-985 GCF_003611625.1 Corallococcus sp. CA054B | reverse complement strand
TTGCGCACGTGGTGGTTTCCAAATGCGCGGACGCCATGCCCTTGCACCGGCTCGCCCAGCGGGTGGAACGCGGCGGCGTGCCCATGAGTCGCAGCACCCTGACGGACCTCTTCCACCAGTCCGCCTCGGTACTGCTGCCTCTCTCCCAGCACCTCTTGCGAGTCATTGCATCCGCGGACGTGGTGTGGGCCGACGAGACACCCGTGCGCGTGCTGGACGTGAAGAAGACGCGCCAAGGCTACCTTTGGACTTTCCTCACCCAGACGGCGCAAGGTGAGTGGCTCTTGGGCTACCGCTTCAGCCTGGGGCGGGCCAGCACGACGCCGAAGGAAGTCCTGGGCGGCACCCAGGGCGCCCTCGTGGTGGATGCCTATACCGGCTACAACGCGGTGACGCTGCCGGAGGGAAGACTCCGCGTCGGGTGCTGGGCGCACGTGCGTCGCCGCTTCTTCGAGGCCCTTTCCACCGCGCCCGAGGCCCGCGAGGCCCTGGACTTCATTCTGGCCCTCTACCGCGTGGAAGCCCTGGCCCGCGAAGCGGGCGTCGTGCGCACGGACGCGCACCGCGAGCTGCGCCAGCAGCAGAGTCTCCCCGTCCTCTCGGCACTGCGTGCGTGGATGGAAGCGCAGACTCCGCGCCACCTGCCCAAGGGCCCCATGGGCCAGGCCCTCTCCTACGCCCTGAAGCAATGGTACGCCCTGACGCGATTCGGCTCCGACGCGCGCCTGCCCTGGACAACAACCGCTCCGAGGCGGCGCTGCGCAAGGCCGCCCTGGGCCGTAAAAACTTTCTCTTCGTCGGCCACGAGGCCGCTGGGGAGAACCTCGCCGGCCTCTACGCGCTGGTCGCCACCTGCGAGGCCAACGGCGTCAATCCCGAGACGTACCTCGCGGACGTGCTGCTGCGCGTCCAGTCGCACCCGAATGCGCGCATCGGCGAACTGCTGCCCCACGAGTGGATGCGGCGACGCGCCGCGGACCCGCCC
>NZ_RAVY01000409.1:0-992 GCF_003611625.1 Corallococcus sp. CA054B | reverse complement strand
CCCTGCGAGCCCACCGCCAGCGACGCCTGCGCCCCGTACAGCGCGCGGCGCACGCCCTCCACGGAGAAGCGCATCGGGTTGAGCGTCATCACCCACGACAGCACCGGCCCGGCTCCCTTGACCGGGAACATGGCTCCGGAGAGCACCCACATGGGCAGCATCACCAGGCTCATCACCGCGTGGTAGCCCGCGCTCGACTTCACCCACCAGGCGAGCGCCATGCCCATGCCGGTGAGCGCCAGCGCGGACAGCACCATCACCGCCGCGAGCAGCGGGTAGTCCACCGCCTTCACGTCCACGCCCGCCAGGGGCGCGAAGAGCAGGAACAGCGACGCCTGCATCAGCGCGATGCTGGACGACCCCAGCGCCTTGCCCAGCACCACCGCCAGCCGCGAGCCCGGCCCCGCCAGCACCGCCTGGAGGAAGCCCTCCTTGCGGTCCTCGATGACGGTGATGGTGGCGAAGATGGCGCTGAAGAGCACCACCATGGTGACGACGCCTGGGAAGAAGAACTGCTGGTAGCCCAGCCCCTGCGCGCCCTCCACGCGGAAGGAACCCGCGAACCCGGAGCCGATGACGAACCAGAACAGGATGGGCTGCGCCAGCGCGCCCACCACCCGGCTGGGCTGCCGGAAGAAGCGCACCACGTCACGCGACAGCAGCACCCAGACGGTGGCCCACTGCAACGCCAGCGTCCCCGGCTCCCGGCGGTGGACCGGGGCGGCGGGCGCGTCGACGGGCGCATCCACGGAGGAGGACGGAACAGGCACGGGGATGTCGGCGCTCATCGGCGTTTCCTCGGCGCGGGCGTGGGCGAGGGAGCATCCGCCCCCAGGGCCTTCCCGGTGAGCTGGAGGAACACGTCCGCCAGCGTGGGCCGGCGCAGCGACACGGAGGCGAACCGTCCCGGAGGGAAGGCCTCCACCAGCCGCGGCACCAGCGCGTGTCCCTGCGAAGCCTCCACCTGCACCCGCCCCTCCACCACCGTCGCC
>NZ_RAVY01000040.1:0-54492 GCF_003611625.1 Corallococcus sp. CA054B | reverse complement strand
CCTCCAACCGGCGCTCCTCCAGTTGCTCTGTCGTCAGCCTCCTCGGCTGCCACGCCATGAGAAGCCTCCTGCCTCCTCATGGCGTAACTCCCTTCACCCTTCGGTCTCTTCCCTGAAGGGGATTAGACGAGAGCCTGTCGTCGAAGCCGTTGGCACCTGCGTGCTGTACCTGCCCACCTACAGCCCAGACTTCAATCCCATCGAGCTGTGGTGGGCAGACCTGCTTCAACTCAACTGCCCCGGCGTTAGAGCGGCTCCCAGCCGTTCTCGGTGCAGTAACCGACGAACTCGTCGGTTGAGTAATAGGAGTACGTACCCACGAGATGATATTGGACGTAGTTCCAACCGCACTCGGGATAGATGTGCCCGACCACCGTGGTGTGGGAGGCATCACTGTAGAGCGTCGTCACGTAAGCGGCCTCCCGGTAGCCGGCGCTGGCCGGGCTGGCGCTGAGGAAGACGGACGCGACAGCGAGAGAGGTCAAGATCCGCGTTGCCATTGATTTCTCCATGGGTGGACTGGATACGTGCGTGTTGGTACGGGAGAGCTCGCGGCCCACCGGTACGAGTCGTGAGTAAAGCCGTGCAAGAAGCGTAGATCCAGGGCATCGGAGAAATCGGGTTCCCGATTGTCGAGCAGTCCCCGGGGCCGGCACTGCCGCAGGTGCAGGTGAGCCAGGCCCATGCCCTCCGCTCGTGGGCTGCACGGCCTGTGCGCTAGATTGGGGCCATGTCCCTGGCACCTCCATCCCCCGCTCCCGCGCGCCGCCGTGTCATCCTCAAGGGTCTCGCGGCCGTACTCGGATTGCTCACGGTGGCACTGCTGGCGCACGCCTTCATCCGCAGGCAGGAGGCGGACTGGGACTCCTCGTCGAAGCCGCCTTCGCCAAGCGACCTTCATGACACGCGACGTGCTCGCGTCGAATTGGCCGCTGCGCGGACCGATGGCCCCCGCGCCTCGTCCTTCCGGGCCTGTCCGAACAAGGTGACGGGGGACTGTGACCACGGTGAAGCATGTGACTACACGAAGTACGATCTTCCACCGTGTCTGAGTGGTGACTGTTCTCCGCCCAAGCAGACTGGCGATCTTCGCTGCCACCGCATCTGCGCGGATGGGCTCTGCGCGGACGGTGAGACGTGCGTGAAGCGCCATCTCTTTGTCAGTGATTATGATGTTCCAGAGGTTCCCCTGTGTCTGTGCTCCGGGAGTTCCTGCCCGACGAGGGGCCCCGAGGCGAAGCCCTGGCCCGCGGAGGGCGGCCTTGCGCTCTGGCGGGCGGAGCAGTCCATGCCTGTCGACCTCTACTACCATGCCTCCGCGGCCTCACGGGACCGGGTCTTCGTTTCGGGAGGGCTGGGCTTCCAGCGGGGTTCGACTTCTTCGCGCGACCAACTGGCGACTGTTTTTTCCGCGCCCATCCAGGCGGATGGAGCACTGGGCGCATGGACGGAGAGCGCGCAGCTGCCCGAACCGCTCGTGCATCACGCGATGGTCGTGGCGGATCAGCGGCTGTTCGTCGCAGGCGGCGAGCTCCGAGACGGTTTCTCCAAGAGGGTGAGCTCCGCGCCTCTGCGGGAGGATGGAACCCTGGGCCCCTGGCGAACAGAGGCCTCCCTGCCCCAGCCTCGCGGGTGGCATGCGCTGGTGGCAGCCGGCGCGGAGCTGTGGGTGGTCGGAGGCTCGCTCGACAAGGGCTACTTCACGACGGGCACGCCCCAGCTCTGGCGCGCGAAGCGCTCCGCATCACGCGTCGAAGGGTGGGAGTCCATTGAGGCCCCCTCCACACTTCACTTCGACCAGACGCCAGCGGTGGCGATGGGCCGCCTGTATGTGACGGGGGCCGAGGGCAAGCTGTACTCCATGGCACTCGACGCCGAGCATGTCTGGCGGACGGAGCCCTCCATGCCTCCGTGGTCGGGGCCGTCTCGCGGCGACGCTCAACGCCCGGACGTGGTGCGGTTGCTGGCAATGGAGGATCGGCTGGTGCTCCTCATGCAAGAGGGGCACGTCCTCACCGCTCCGCTCCAGGCGGAGGGCCGCGTGGGCCCGTGGGCCCAGGCGTCCCGGATGTATGGCCCAGGCAGTGGGTTCACCGCCAGCCAGGGTGAAGACGGCCGCATCTATGTGTTTGGCGGCACGAGCGCCAATCCCGAGGAGCGCCGGAACGCGCGGGTCTGGTCCAGCCAGCGTTTGACGCCGTGAGCCGGCGGGCTTCGGGTCCCCACCAAGGTCAGATGAGGCGCACCCGAGGGTCCCCCGCGTCCTGGAGCAATGTCCGTCGAAGGAAGCATGCCCTCGCGCTCTGACAGCGTGCGCCGCCGGTTCTACTCCAGGCCCCTGACAGTAGGCCCGTGAACGAAACGAGCGGGGTAGTGGGCTTTATCAGTTTTTAGCGGTTATTTCTGACGCTGGACTGCAATTCACCCACTCACCAAGGAGCCTCCATGTTTTCAAGAAGCCTCGTACTTGCGGCAGGGTGCATCGCGCTGGGATTCGGGTGTGGCGAGCCCGCGAATGAGACGCAGGAAATCGTTGGCAACCTGGTCAGCGCCGGGTTCCCGTCCAACGACATCATGGTCGTCGACGGGAAGGTCTATGTCGGGCGGGACGCCGAGGTGTCCCTGGACGCCTCTCGCGAGATGCTCGCGGCCAGCGCGACCCCTGGGGAGCAGTACCGTACGAACAACGTCGTCAGCCCCTCCCTGACGAAGATCTGCATCAACGGCTCGGCGTTCACCGGCGTGTTCAGCACGGCGCTGGACCTCGCCATCCAAAACTACGACGAGCTGCCGCTCACGTTCTCCATGGCGCGCACGCCGAGCACCGGCTGTAGCTTCACCATCAACGCGGTCATCGACCCGAACATGAATGGCGGCGTGGCGGGGTTCCCGGCGAACGGCAACCCGTTCGGGCAGGTCACCATCGGCGGCCTGCTCAGCCAGTACGGCGTCGACGTCATCGAGCACGTCATCACGCATGAGATTGGCCATACCATCGGCTTCCGGCACTCGGACTACTACAACCGCGCCATCAGCTGTGGCTCTGGCGGCAACGAGGGTGACGCCGGTGTCGGCGCGATCCACATCCCGGGCACGCCGACCACGGCGTCCGTCGGCACCTCGATCATGAACTCCTGTTTCCGCGCGGTCGAGTCGGGCGAGTTCACCGACAGCGACCGCACCGCGCTGGCCGCGATGTACACGGCCTCCTCCGCCCCCGCCCTGGTCAGCGCCCTGGACCCGAATCGCTGCCTGGACGTGACCGGTGGCAGCTCGGCGCAAGGAACAGCCACCCAGCTCTGGGAGTGCAACGGCACCGCCGCGCAGCAGTGGACCCTGACCGCTCAAGGCGAGCTGCGAAGCAGCCTGGCGCCCAATCTCTGTCTGGACGTCTTCAGCGGCGACCCGACGCCGGGCACGCGCGTCCAGATCTACGGGTGCAATGGCACGGTCGCCCAGCGGTGGACGGTGGTAGGCGCCACGGTGCGGAGCGCCCTGGCCCCCAATCTCTGCCTGGATGTCTTCAATGCCAGCACGACCCCGGGAACCAAGATTCAGGTCTGGGGATGCAACGGCACGAGCGCCCAGAACTGGTCCACGCGCTGAAGGTGCCGGCCCCAGGCATCGGTCGCCCCGGGCTGAACCCGGGACTCACTCCAGGGCGGACGCCGGGGGGTTCGTGAATCCGATGAGCTGATGTCCCGCGACGACGCGGACGGTGTTGTCCGGCGGCGCCGGGTTCTTCGTGAGCACGGCGCCGTTCCGCATGAACGCGGTGCGGATGCGCGTCATGGGGCTCGGCGAGGAGGACCCGGTCTCCGTGGCCCAGAAGGCGCTCGCGGTCTTCAAACAGGGGCTCCTGCGCGCCAGCCCCTCCCGCGCACGAGGACCGTCCTCGCGCGCCCCCAAGGACACGCCCCTGACCTGTCCTCACCCGCCCGAGCCCGGACACTCCCGTTCAACTTGCCGCACACCTATGCGGGCAGGTCCGCACGGACGTAGCCGAAGACCTGCTCCAGGCGCCTGACGGTTTCGGGCTCCCGGGTCACATCCATGGCCAACTGGAGGAGCGCGACCACGAAGCCATGCTGCCGTGGCTCTTTCTCCGGCCTGGGGCTCCAGGCAAGGAACCGGCGGGTGCCGCGCGACTCCTGGATGAGACACTCCAGCGTGATGCCATCGATGCCCCCTGGCGCAGCATCCGGAATGCCCAGGGGATCGAGCTTGGCGATTGCGTCGAGAAACAAGAGTCCCCGCGCATCAGGCACCTCCGAGATCTCGATTCCCGTGTCCGCGAAGGCGACCGTCACGAAACTGCCTTCCGGCCCAAAGGTCGCGAGGACTTCTCCTGCCTCGTGAAATGAGGGGGAGAGCTGGACGTAATAGCTCGTGGTACCAGTGCCAGGCGGCGGAATTCTTGGCATCTCGGAATCACCTCTGGAACGGCGAACAGCCTCGCTCGAAGTTGAAGAGTTGCGATGGGCGCGAGCCATCGCTCACGTGGAATACAGGCAGGGAGCTTCCCGTTGCCCACCCTTTCTCCGAGCATGCCCCCAGCTCCTTCCGAGGTCTTGCCCCCCAGCGCCGTGGCCCGTCCCGTGGACGCCAGCGAGCGACTGGCGCTCCTTGACGCGCTGCGCGGCTTTGCCCTGTGCGGCGTGTTCATCTCCAATGTGATGGTGTGGTTCAGCGGCAGGGCATTCCTGCCGCGAGAGCAGACCCTCGCGGCGCTGAACAACGCGTCACTCGCCGACACCATCGCCTGGCAGGCGTACGTGTTCCTCGTGGCGGGGAAGTTCATCACCCTCTTCTCGTTCCTCTTCGGCCTCGGCTTCGCGGTGCAGATGGGCCGCGCGGAGGCGCGAGGGACCTCCATCACGCCGCTCTATGTCCGGCGGCTGGGGGTGATGCTGGTGATGGGGCTCTCCCACCTGTTCCTCATCTGGTACGGCGACATCCTCAGCACCTACGCGGTGCTGGGCTTCGGCCTGCTCCTGTTCCGGGGGCGCTCGGAACGGACGCTGCTCCTCTGCGCCCTGCTGTTCGCCCTGGGGTGGTCCGTTGTGGGCGTGGCCATCCTCAAGCTGCCGCAGCTGATGGCGGACACGCCGGAGGCCGGTGCGGCCATCGTCAAGGCGGCCAACGAGAAGTCCGCGGCCATCAAGGCGCAGACGCTGGCGGCCTACACCCACGGGAGCTGGCTGGATACGACGCAGGCGACCTTCCACTTCTTCTTCCGCGACTACTTCCCGCTGCTGCTGACCATCACGCTCTCGACGTTCGGCCGGTTCCTGCTGGGCCTGCTGGCGGGCAGGCGCCGCATCTTCCACGACGCGCCCCAGCACCTGGGGCTGTTCCGCCGGATCCTCGGGTGGGGGCTCGTGGCCGGGGTGATTGGCAGCGGCAGCGGCCTGGTGCTGCAGCAGCTCATGCTGAGGCAGGTCTTCACTCCGGAAACGCTGCCGACATGGGTGTCCTTCGCCATGGCGCCGCTGAGGAACCTGGGCGAGCTGGGCTTCGCGGCCGTCTACGTGTCCGGCATCACCCTGCTCTTCCAGCGGGCCACCTGGCAGCGAGCGCTGGGGCTGCTCGCGCCGGTGGGCCGCATGGCGCTGACGAACTACCTGTCACAGTCGATCATCAGCGTGCTGTTCTTCTACGGGTTCGGACTGGGCTTCATCACGAAGCTGGGCCCCTCGGCGTGCGTGGCGTACTGCCTGGCCATCTTCTGCGTCCAGGTGGTGTGGAGCCACCTGTGGCTGGCGAGGTTCCGCTTCGGCCCCGCGGAGTGGGTGTGGCGGTCGCTGACGTATGGAAAGGCCCAGCCGATGCGCCGGGATGACGCCGAGAGCCAACGCACGACGGCGCCAGCGTAGCTGGGAGGTCAGCCGCCGCCGTTCCCGCCAAACTCCAGATACGAGCCATTCGAATACGAGAGGGAGTAATACGAGGCGTTGGTCTCGGTACGCCAGGCGTCGGTGACGTAGGTGCAGCTGGGGCCCGCGGTGTGTATGCACATCCCCTGCATGTAAGCGGTGCCCGAAGTCCCGGAGAACTGTCCCGTGCCCATATCGGTGAGCGGCGGGACCCGGCTCTGCGCCGAGTAGACCTCGCCGTAGAAGTGCGCCATGTCGCCAGAAGTGAACTGGCCATTCCAGAGCGAGCCGGGGAAGTAGCCGACCCAGGCATCGTTGAACCAGATCCACCAGTTGCCGTTGTCATGGCGAATGTACTGCTGGACCGCGTATCCGGAGTAGCTGGAGAGCGGCATCCCGGGCCCGTAGACGCCGTGGACCTGGACGAAGCCGACGGCGTCGTTGAACTGGCCGTAGCTCCACTGGGAGATCATCAGTCGGGGGAAGGCATCCCAGAACTTCCGCAGGCCCATCTCCACCAGGTGGTAGTTGGCGCCCCGGACGATGGACATCTGGGACGTCACCATGTCGTTCTGGTCGTACACCGCCGGGTTTGAGAACAGGATCGACGCACCAACGCCGCTCTGGCTCAACGCGTCCGTGGGCTTCATCACGCCGGCGTACCAGTACGACCCCACCAGCGACCGCGTGGCGGCCGAGCCAGATAACGGCGGACCGGCCTTGTGCGTCCGGAGTTCCGCCTGCTGATAAACGGGAACCTGGCCCGGCGGACAGATGTCGCGAATACGGGGGGCGAATGCCGCCTTCTCGATGTTGGGAGGAGGCGGAGGCACGGCGGCGCGTGCGGCCTCCGACATCACCTCGCAGCGGTACTCCCCAGGCGCGAGCGCGAGCTCCACCTCCGACGTACCGGCGACGACCTGCGGGCGAACCTCGCTCGCCGGTTCGCCACACCCGATGAGAAACATTGACAGCCACAAGCCAGCTCTCGACATGGACGGTTCCTTTCATACATCCGTGACAGTGGCATCAGCGCGCGGGAGCTTATGCTGAACGACTGACTGGAAAGGCCCGCGCTACCGAGCCGGTTGAGTCCCATTCCAGAGCCTCACGGGTCGTTGTTTTGCCCGCCTCCCTGGGTCTCGAATGGCATCCCTGGCAGGATTTGAAGAAGGGGGAACACATGCCCGCGACCCATCACCTCGAGGTGGTCGCTGTCGACGAAAAGGGTGCCGCTCTCAAGGTAGACACCGTGACCCTGACATCGGGTCTGGCCGTGAACCGGGCCGTGGCTGTCTCCGGTGCGGCCCGCATCGCCCTGAGTGGAGTGAATCCAGGCAGGGGCGAAGTGTGTCTCTCCTTCCCGGACCGGCCGGACTTCGTGCTTCCCCTCACCTTCGTGAAGGAGGCGGACGGGCCGGTCCCCACCTTCTCCCAGCCTGCGCCCCTCTGCTGCCCGGTCATCCAGCGGTCCAGTGAGACCGCCGTGGGCGCGGTCAAGACCGTCTTCACCCTGCCCCTCACGCTGGCCACGGTCCACTCCGAAGTCCTCCTCGTCGCGGGCTGGGACTACAGCGGAGGCGCGAACAATGCCGCCTACTGCGACACCTACCGCGAGGACCTCTATTCGGGGAGTACGCACAGGACCGGGGTGAAGACCTCCATCCCCAAGCGCATCGACGATTCCACGGTCGTCACCGTCTTCGACTTCAAGTCCGGAGAGCGGAGCAGGACCGTGAAGAGCGCGTCCGGATGGTTTGAATTGGATCGCGTCCTCCAGGGGAAGGTGAAGCCCCATCTGGAGAAATACTCAGACCCGGCGAACCTGAAGAGGCGACACGACGATGACTCCGTCTCCATCCGGCACGTCTACGACTACATCACCAGGCTTGGCACCCAAGCCCCAGGGACCTTGAAGGAGTTCCATCTCTTCTCCCACGCCTGGGCAGGAGGCCCCATCCTCGCAGACACCAACGAGGACGCCGCCTACCAGCCGGGCGGATCGTCCGAAGCGCAGCGGGATCCAGGGGACAAGGACCCTCGGCTCAAGGACTTCGACCCGGTCAACATGCCCCGGCTGAATGACTTCAAGGCCGCCTTCGCCGCTGATTCCATCGTGAAGGTGTGGGGCTGCATGGCGACCACGGCCTATCGCAACCTGATTCGCGCCACGGCCTCCGCCAAGAGCGACACCGAGACCATCTCCTACAACTGGTCCGAGACGGACCGGCGCACCACGACGGCCGCGAAAGCGAAGACGTACCTTCGGGACGTCATCCTGAAGCACAACTACATGGCGAAGTTGTCCGCTGCCATTGGCGGCAGCGCGAAGGTGTATGGAGCGCCTCCAGGCATGGGCGCCAATCTTCGCGCCGTTCCCTTGGGCAAGAAGACTTTCAATTACATGTACGTGGATGGCATCCTCTACAAGCGCGAATACGACTTCCTCAAGAGCGCCATGGGATTGGTGCCCGATGACACCGGCTATCTCCTCTTCTGATTCCGACACGCAGCCTGGCGTCATCCGGGCGTGGCTCCGCGCGGGGCTCGCCGCGACGCTGCTTCTGGCCTCGGCCTGTCAGGGGCCAGCCCGGGGCACCACGCCTTCGCCGGGCGCCAGCGCGGCGGCGCGGCTCAAGGCGGAGGCGGCGCTTGTCGAATCGGCCCGTCTTGTCTCCTGCGAAGGAGACAAGGTGCTGGCGCCGATGCCCGAGCCGCTGTTGGCCCAGCTTCGAACCGCGTTGCACCAGGCCGCGGTTTCGCGAGACCCGGCCCTGACGACGCCGCCCTGGGAGTCCGTCCTCCTGGAGCTGAAGTTCCGGGACGGACGGGCGGTGTTCGGGCAGCTGGTGCGCGAGGACGTCCTCCGCTTGCGCGAGGAGCGGTGGTGCGGCGAGGAGACGCGAGGCATTGAGCTGCATCTGGCGGAGGGCCCCTCGCTGCTCCCGTGGTTCCAGCAGCACCTGGGACCGGTGCAGTCAAAGGAGCATCTGCTTCCGCCAGGGCTTCCTCCTCCTCCCTGACAAGAAGCCCCAAAATGACAAGACTGGCACACAAGGGTCGATGATGACCGCCGCGAGGGATGTCTGGTACAAATTCAGGACATCCCTGGAGGCGCCTGCGCTGTTCGGGCAACATGGCCAGCCGTCCCCCGCGGTCGCATCTCTGGTGCCCAATGACACGCCTTGGCCTTCCGCAGCGCCTCCTGGTGTTCGCGACCTTGATGAGTGGCGGCTTGTCGGTCGCGGAGGAGGCCCCGGTGGGCGTCGCGGTGGAGCGGCGGGACGAGCCTCCGCGCAACTACGGCAACCTGCGCGCCGGGGCGTCCACCTCCGGCCGGCGTCCCAGCATCTGTCTGGAGTTGTCTCCGCTGGCGCGGCTTGGCGTGGAGGCCTGCGGCACGGGTTCGGGGTTCCTCCACCGCGACCCGGAGCCGGAGATCGCCCACTTCCGCGCCAACCTGACGCTCACCTCCTTCAAGAC
Organism: Corallococcus sp. CA054B; assembly: GCF_003611625.1. Taxonomy (NCBI): domain Bacteria; kingdom Pseudomonadati; phylum Myxococcota; class Myxococcia; order Myxococcales; family Myxococcaceae; genus Corallococcus; species Corallococcus sp. CA054B. The sequence continues at coordinate 45,133 of NZ_RAVY01000040.1, read as the reverse complement.
GCGCATTGGCTGGCTCCAGCCCCGGTTGAGCGCCGGCTTCGCCGAGCTGCAGATTGGCGAGGACAGCTCGGGCTTCGACTTCGGGGGCTCCGGCCCCACCGGCGTGGAGACCGCCGGCCCCGAGGTGGGCGCGTCCCTCCGGGCCCTGCTGCCCATCTCCTCCGGCTTTGAGTTCGTGGGAGAGCTGGGGTTCAGCGCGGCGTACTTCAACGCCGCGCCGCAGCTGATCAGACCGCAGGCCCGCTTCCAGCCGAGTGCCTCGTTCACGCTCGGCGTTGGCTTCTGAGCCCCAAACCATGACCCTGGCGAGCCCTGGAACGAAGCGCGCGGCGGTGAACTGGAGCATCTGCGTCTGCTTGGTGCTGGCGGCCATCCTCGTTCCCTTCCTCCTCTTCGGAGAGCGCCTGGAGTCCGCCACCCAATCCTTCCTGGATGCGCGTCCACCCGACTGGCAGGTGGCGCTCGTGCTGGGAGGACTGCTGGCGGGGGACATCGTCCTGCCAGTGCCCTCCAGCCTCGTCGGCACGGCGTCCGGGGCGCTGCTGGGCTTCTGGGGCGGCCTGACGGCCTGCTGGGTGGGGATGATGGTGGGCTGTGGTTGGGGCTACCTGCTGGGCGCCAGGGGCGGCGAGGCGGCGTTGCGGCGCACCCTGGGTCCGGTGGAACTTCAGCGCCTGTCCCGTCTGGCTGAACGCCGGGGCCCGTGGTTGCTGATTGCATTGCGCGGCGTGCCAATGCTGGCGGAGTCCTCCGTCCTCTTCGCAGGCGCCAGCCGCATGCCTTTGGGGAGCTTCCTCGGGGCCTGCGCGCTCTCCAACCTGGGCGTCTGCGCCACCTATGCCGCGGTGGGTGCCTCCTCGGCGCGACTCGGGTCATTCCTGACATTGTTCGCGGGCATGGTTGTACTGCCGGGACTCGCGCTCTGGCTGGTGCGGCGCCTGATGAACTGACAGCGGACTTTGCCGCTCCGGCATGAATTTCATGAAAAGCGGCTTTAAGTCTGTTTGGCCCTCGACGGCTTCTCCCCCGCAGCGATTAAACTCTTGCGCCCACGCCCGGCGCCTCGTCGGGCTCAACCGCATGGGGGAGTCTGCCTTTGTCCGACAAACCGCGCATCCTGCTCGCCGTGGCACTTGGTGCCACGGGCCTCCTGGCCTGCCCAGCGACGTCGCTCATGGATTCAGGCCCTCCCGGCACCGGCGCCAAGGCGACGGCGCTCGGAGCCAATGACTGCCCGGCGGACGTGGCCTGGCTCAACAGCTCCACCCTCCCCACCGAAGTGCCGGGGAACAAGACGATCTGCAACTTCGAGCAGTTCATGTGGCAGAGCATGCTCGCGCTCGTCCAACCGGCCAGCGGCAAGCCAGACATGGTGCAGTTCGAGACGTGGATGCCGTCCTACGGCATCTTCATCAAGGACGGCGCCCCGACGGCCTGGGGCCAGGAGCCGCCGACCTCCTGCACCAACGCCGTGAAGCCGGTGGACGGCAAGACGCCCCGCCTCTACACCGACATCATCAAGCAGGCCGGCGCGGATCAGCCGCTGATCGATTTGAAAGGCGAGTTCGTCTACTACGGCATGTCCGTCAACCAGAGCACCTACAACATGCTGACGGCCTGTCAGCTCTACCAGGCGAACTGCGCGGGCCAGCTCAAGCCCGGGAACAAGGGCATCGACATCATCCAGAAGTATCCGAACCTCGCGTACCCGGACACGGCCGTGGAGCTGAAGACGAGCTGGATGGTGCTCGACGACGAGGCGGCCAGCTCCGGCCTCTACTACGTGGTTCCCGGACTCATCCAATACAAGGACAGCCCCTGCCGGCAGGTGAACCTGGGGCTGACCGGCATGCACATCGTGTCCAAGACGCCCAGCTTCCCGGCGATGATCTGGGCCACGTTCGAGCACCGCAACAACGCGCCCGACTGTAGCAACCTCTCGGCGGCGCCCCCGCTCGGAGGCGCGTGGAACTTCTACAACCCGGGCTGCACCGACTGCGTGACCAACACCTATCAGCCGGGCAAGCCCGCCCAGGTCTGCCGCATGCACCCGCAGGGGGACTCGGCCATCGGCACCTTCCCGGGCGGCGTCGACTGTAGCGTCAATCCCAACCAGTTCGCCTGCCAGGACAAGACGCGCACGATGCTCGCCGAGAGCACCCAGGCGATCAACGCCATCAACAGCAGCGTCCAGGCGCTGATCCAGGCCAACCCCGGCCGCATCAACAAGGTCTGGGCCAACTACGAGCTCGTCGGCAACGTGTGGACCACCGGGGGCGTGGTCCCTCCCTATCTCCAGGCGCAGCAGGGTTCGCTGTCCGCCGCGAACACCTCCATGGAGACCTTCGTCCAGAACGGCGTCGCGGCGGTGAGCAATCCCTACAACTGCTTGAGCTGCCACAACATGGCGGGTCCCACCGAAGGCCAGAACCTGCCGCCCGCGGGCTTGAGCCACCTGTTCGACGAAGTCCAGATGCCCGGCGGGTGCACGAACGGCTCGCTCCCCGCCGCGTGCGCCCCCTACATCGGCAGCGGCAACTAGAACCCCGAGGAGACCTCCATGAGCTACCTTGATACGCCTCGCATCAACTTCTCCGGTTCGTTCCAGGCATCGCCGTCCACCATCAACAACACGCCCAACAACTACAACCCGGCGAACTACGACGCGGACTCGCTCAATCCCCAGAACATCGAGCTCTACTGGGAGCCCAAGGGCGACAGCATCTTCGACCTGCTCAACTGCAAGGTGACCACCGTCGAGCTGCCCGGCGGCGGAAGCGACTCCCTGGTGGGCACCGGGGTGAGCGCCCTGTACACGGGGTCTCCGCCCAAGATGGTGGACCTGGATCCCATGCAGCAGAACGGCAGTGAGATCTGGGGCTTCACCGTCCTGATTGGTGACCTCGGCGGCGCCTATGTCCAGGGCGTCTTCACGCCGGTCGCCTTCAACGGCATCTGGATGAACTCGCAGGGCCCCAATACGCCCCTGAGCTCCGCGAGCGGCTCCGCCGTCTACCAGACGACGCTCACGAACCTGAAGTGGAACACCGGCGATTCGGCGGTCCTCCAGGCGCTGCAGAAGGCGTCACCGAACCGGCTGTCCATCCGCCTGGTGGTCAGCGCCCACAACAACGCCCCGCAGCTCTTCGCCTTCACCCCCGCCACCGTCCAGGCAATGCAGGCCCAGGGGGTCCCCCCAGCCATCCTGGACAAGCTCACGATCCTCCAGACCTACGTGATGAACGTGGACGGAGACGGCAACCCGGTGGCTCCGGGGCGGGGCTACATCCCCACGCAGATGTATCTCAGCTCCCTGCTCGAACAGTTGCTGGGCCAGAGTGCGGCGCAACAGTACGGTCCCACCATCCTGGCGGCGACCCAACAGCCCTACCAGCCGTGGCTCAAGTACGGAACCAACGAGCAGCCGTACTATGACTTCAACTACGGCAAGCTCGTTGGCTCCGTCGGACCGTGCCTGGATGACGAGCCCACCTTCGCCGTGCCGGCACGGACCCTGGCCAAGGTTTCGAACAAGGACGCGAAGGCGAGCGGCTGGTGGGCTCCGGCGCAGTTGAACCTCTCGGGTTCCACGCCTTCGCTGACGCTCGACCTGGCCAATTCGCTGCCGGTCCCGCTGCCGGGGCGTCCAATCTGGTCGGACGCATTGGGGACGCTGTCGCTCGCCTACTACACGGGCTCTGGCGACTCGAAGACGTACGTCCCCATTGTCCCGTCGATTGACTACAGCAACCCCGACTTCATCGACAAGCAGTCCGGGATGCTGGTCGTCACCGACTTTGGCGGTGTCGACCCCAACAGCCTCGCGAACCTTCCGCTCGCGATCCGGAGCACGACCAGCACCGGGACGCTGACCCTGCTGGAGGAGAACTCCCAGGGCTTGAGCCTTCGCGCGGACCAGTTCATCTACCGCATGAACCCGGGCATGCAGACCACGCCCACCTTCCGGCTCGGTGAGACCAACACCCTCAACCTCTACGTGCGCAAGTTCGGCCGCATCGAGGGGACGGAGGGCTTGAAGGTGGGCCTGAGCACCATGAGCCCGAGCGACGCGGCCAAATACACCCTGAGCACCCTGGGCACGGGGGGCACCAACGGCATCAGCGCGTCGAACATCTCGACGCCCGAGGGCAAGCTGAAGCTCTCCCCGGACGTCGCGAGCGTCACGGGAGGCAAGGCCACCGTCACCCTCACCGGCACGGATCCCGGCAATCCCCGGGACTACGTGGACGGGCAGGTCTACTTCACCCAGTACACCTTCAGCCCCACGGTCGCGGACTACAAGCAGGATCCCAACGACCTGGTCAGCGTGCAGATCTACCAGCAGACGCCCATCACCGGCACGCCGACGTGGAGCAATGGCATTGGAGAGATCCTGCGGCAGTACGGCATGCTCTATCCCATCATGGGCCGCTTCCAGCTGTGGACCTATGACGGTGTCATCAGCAACCGGGAGAAGATCGCGCGGGTGCTCGGCCTGGACATCGGCCAGCCGCTGCACATGCCGGTGAGCCGCGACCTGTCCGCCATCAAGCTCCAGCTCATCCTGAACTGGTTCAACACGGGCATGCCCTACGGCCCCATCGGGCCCGAGGGCGGGCCGGGAACCGCCTGGGACAACCTGCCGACGGTCAGCGGCTGGGGCCCCATGACGAGCCTCCTGGTGCGCTCGGGAGACATCATCGACGCCATCCAGCCGAGCTATGGCACCAATGCCGCGCCCTACCAGGGAGGCCCTGGCGGGAACGCATCCACGATTGACCTCACGGACGACGGAATCGTGTCGATGACGGGCTACACGGGCACGTACTTCGGCATGACGCAGATCGCGCAGGTCACCTTCAAGACCGCGCGGGGCAAGACCTACGGCCCCTACGGGACGATGGCGAACGTGTCTGGCGCGAAGCCCTACTCGCTCGTCGTGCCCACCGGCAGCGCGATCCGCTCCTTCTTCGGAGCGACGGTCGTGCACTCGGGCGGGACGAAGTACATCGCCTCGCTCGGCGGCAACGTGCAGTTGCTCTGAGCGAGGGACCCGGTCCCCAGCCGACTCAGCCTGGATGGGGAGTCGACTGGGGCCTCCGGCTGGCGGTCCCCCGCGCCACGCGCAGCCACACCAGCGAGACCATCAGCCACGCCGCCGCGAGCGCGCTCCAGGCCAGGGGCGCGCTCGCCCAGACCAGCCACAGCGTCACCGCCACGCCCATCGCGAGCACCCGGGCGAGCTCCAAGGGCTCACTCCACGCCTTCGACTCCAGCATCCCGCTCCAGGCGGTCGCCATCGCCCAGAGCAGCAGGCTCAACACGACCTTCTGCCAGCCCGACAGCGGCGAGGCATGGTGGCTCACGAGGAGCATGAACGGCATCGACGCGAACAACTGGAAGACGAGGTACCCCCGCACGCCCGGCAGCTCCCGCGAGTGGTACTTCACCTCCGCGCCCTCCTGCTTCCAGTAGCCCAACGCGCGAGGAGGAAGGTCCGCGGGCCGCCAGCCCGTGGGCATCACCCAGAGGCGCAGCCGGTCCCAGTGACTCTTCGTGGCGACGGCGTCCGCGAAGAGCCGGGCCCATTGCTGGAAGTTGATGGCCGTCGGGTCCCAGGTGTTCGCCGGGGTCGTCAGGCCATAGGAGCACGGCTCCGTCTCCTCCTCGTAGGTGCCGAACATCCGGTCCCAGATGATGAGGAAGCCCGCGTAGTTCTTGTCGATGTACGCGTCATTGCGCGCGTGGTGCACGCGGTGGTGCGACGGCGTGTTCAGCCACGACTCCACCCACCGCGGGAGCTTGGGGATGACCCGCGTATGGGGGATGAACTGGAGAACCAGGTGGAAGGCCACCATCGCCAGCACCGCCTCCGGCGGAAAGCCCACCAGCACCAGCGGCCAGTAGAAGAGGAACGAGAAGAGCCGCTGCGTCACGCTCGCGCGCAAGGCCACCGCGTAGTTGAGCTCCTCGGTGGAATGGTGCGGCGAGTGGGCCGCCCAGCCGATGTTGGTGCGGTGCCCGAAGCGGTGGAACCAGTAGAAGAGGAAGTCGACTCCCAGGAAGAGCGCCACCAGCGACAGCGGCGAGGATGCGTCCAGCCGCCACGGCGCGAACTGGCCCAGCTGCGTGAAGAGGGGCAGCACCAGCAGGGCCACCGCGACGTTGACGCACTGGTTCATCACCGCCGTGCCCATGCTCGCGATGGAGTCCTGGAAGCTGTAGTAGCCGTTGCGCCGCGCCACGCACCAGGCGAACTCGGTCAGGGCCAGGACGATGACGAAGGGCGTCGCCACGGCATAGACGTTGATGGACATGCCGCCGGTATATGGTTCCCAGAGCGGCCTGCGCCTTAACCCAGGTCAAGCCAGGGTCCTTAAGAGACGTGAGATTCCCCAAGCTCTTCGAGCGCCTCGCCACGCTGGCCCCGCTTCCTCCCGAGGAGTGGGCGAAGGCCGAGACCCTGGCGAAGGAGCAATCGCTCGCGAAGCGGGAGCTCTTCATGCGTCCGGGGGATGCGGCGGACCGGTTCGCCGTGGTGCTTCAGGGTGTCTTCCGGGGCGTGCGCGTGTCGCCACGCGGCGGCGAGTCCATCAAGGCCTTCCGCGCCGAGGGAGAGCTGATTGGCGCCTACGCGGAGATGTTGCAGCGCCGGCCTTCAATGACCGCGATTGAGGCGCTGGAGCCGAGCCGCGTGCTGGTGTTCCAGACGCGGGACTTCCAGGCGCTGGAGCAGGGCCATGTTTGCTGGGAGCGGCTGGCGCGCCGGGTGGCGGAGCAGCACTTCCTTCTCAAGGAGCGTCGTGAGCAGGAGTTCCTGGAGCTGTCCGCGGAGGAGCGGCTCGTGACCTTCTGGGAGGAGCATCCCCACCTGAAGGGACGGATTCCCCAGCGCGACGTGGCGGCCTACCTCGGCATCACCGAGGTGGGACTGAGCCGCATCATGTCCCGGCGCCGCAAGCGGGCGGCGGATTGAGCTCCGTGCAGGGGCTTCCATTCCGCCTATGCTCTGAACCGTGACCACATCAAGACTGAAGCCGTGCGCGTTCCTGGCGGTCTCCCTCTGGCTGGCATGTACGGGCCAGCTCGGCCAGGACGTTCCCGCGGAAGGCCCTCCGGACTCGGGTGTACGTCCCCTGGACGACGCCGGGACGCTGCCGGACGCCGGGACTGGTGACGCGGGTGTCCCGGATGCCGGCAGTCCCGATGCGGGGACGTCTCCCATCACGAGCGCCCGGGTCTTCTTCTCCGGCCACAGCCTGCTCGACAACCCGATGCCCGATCACTTCGACGACATCGCCAGGAGTCGAGGCAAGGACTTCAACTGGAACCAGCAGATCGTGATTGGTTCACCCCTCCGCGCACGGACCTGGGGCAGTGGCAATTGGCAGGGCTACCGCTCGGGCAAGAACCGCGTGGGCGACAGCATGAACGTCATCCAGGAGCTGCTGTCCCCCCAGACGCTGGGCCCGGGGGAGAAGTACGACACCCTCCTTGTCACCGAGCGGCATGACATCCTGGGCCCCGTCCAATGGGAGGACACCATCGGTCAGCTGCGACACTTCCATGACCGGATGGTCGCCGGGAATCCCCAATCCGTCACATACTTCTACCATACATGGCTGGACATCAATAAGTCCGACCCGTCCCAGTGGATTGAGTACGAGACGAACGCCCGGGTTGCCTGGGAATGTGTTTCATCCAAGGTGAACCTCACGTTGCAGGCCGAAGGCCGGCCGGCCCGCGTGGTGTCGCTCCCAGGGAGCGCGGCGCTGGTCCATCTGGTGGAGCGGGTCATCGCGAACGAGGTGCCCGGCATCAGCGGTTCGACCTCGCAGAAGCTCAACGTGCTCTTCAGCGACAACGTCCACCTGACGTCCCTGGGGTCGTATTACATGGCCTCGGTCCACCATGCGGCCGTGTTCCGGCAGTCGCCCGAAGGCGCCCAGGTGCCCTCTGGCCAGAACGCGGCGACGGTGCAGGCCCTCCAGCGCATCGCGTGGGACTTCGTGAGCGCCTATTACGCGCAGCCTGGCGCGGGGGAGCGGACGATGGAGGACTGCCGCACGCGAGTCCCCAGGGACGTCTGCCCTAGCTTCTGGACGATGCTGGGGCGCCCCGAGAACATCGAGGGCTGCCAGCGATTCTTCGGCAACGCGACCGCGAGCCAGGGTGGAAACCCCTTCGTCTGGCCGGATCCGTACTGGCAGCCGTTGCCCGCTCCTTAGTCAGCGAAAAAGGGCTGGGAGGGCGAGTGGACGGCTCTCATTTCCCCTCCCATGCTCCCCATGTTAGGAGCCTCCCAATTCCGGGAGGAATTCATGCGTTCATCTCAGGCATTGGGGCTGCCCCTGTGCTGGGTCTTTCTCGTCATCCTGCCGTCCGTCGGGCTGGCGGCTCCAAGCAGCGAGGTGAAGCGCCATCTGGAGGCCATCGCCAGCCTCTACGAGGAGCTCGAGTTTGAAAGTGCCCTCGGCCAGCTCGCCACGGCGCGGCGGCAGGCGAGCGGACCGGACGACGAAGTCGAGCTTTCAATCTGGGAAGGCCTGCTCATGGCGGAGTTGAGCCGGACGGAGGAGGCCTCCGCTGCCTTCATGGCCGCCCTGTTCGTGCGGCCAGACGCACAGCTCCCCGTAAAGGTGTCTCCCAAGGTGTCGGGCCAGTTCGAGTCGCTGCGGAAGGCCGTGAAAAGCACACAACAGACGCGTCGTGGCGGCCCCAAGCCCTCGCCCGCGCCGCGCCAGGCGACGGATGCACCGCGTGAAGGGCCTCCGCCGTCCCCACCGCCGCGAATCGCGTCCCCGTCCAGCGTCGGGACGGCGTCGGCGCCCATCGCGCCCCCGCTCCAGGTGACGCAGGAGACGCGGACGAGTTCCTTGCGCTCCAAGGCCTATATCCCCGCGATCGCCGGCGGCGCGCTCACCGTCGCGGGCGGGATTTCCTGGGCCCTGTCGCGTGGGGAGCTGTCAAAGCTTCGCAACGCGAACCCGTCCCTCGCGAACTTCGAGGACATTGACCGGGCCGCGTCGCGGGGGCGAACACTGCAAACCGTGGGCGTGGGCCTGCTGGGAGCAGGTGTCTTGGGGCTGGGATTGGCGACGGGCATGTATCTGGTCGGTGCTCCGGAGAAGAGCCTCGCCATGCAGATGGGGACGGATGGACGGTCGGCGCTTGTGTATGGGAGGTGGCCGTGAACGTGCTTTCACTGCGGGCTGCGCTGGTCATGTTCGTGCTCGCGAGCATGGCCTGTGCCGACTTCGACCAGGAAAAGGCGAAGCTGTGTAACCAGTTCCCTGAACGGTGCGGCGACGCCGATGGGAGCATGGGCGATTGGACGGGCGGAGCGCTGAACGTCACCATCGGCTACAGCGGCTTCACGCGCGGATGCGTCACGGTGACCGCCACGGACTCGGACAACGTGAGGAACACGAGCAGCCTCTCCGTGGCGATCCCCGGCAAGACGCCTGGCACCGTGTCGGTGGCGGTGTTCGGGAAGAAGACCTGGGGCCGCGCGCTGAGCGTGACGACGCAGTTGCGTGAGTTCGACTGTTCGGGGCCCGCGGTGGGCAGCCCGCAGGAGATGAAGGCGCAGGTTCCCGAGGAAGGCACGCGGGACGTGGACTTCACCGTGAGGGCCATCGACGCGGATGGGGACGGCTACTTCAGCAGCACCGACGCGGAAGGTGTCGTCAGCGGCACGGACTGCAATGACACGGACTTCACCGTGAACCCCAGCGCCACGGAGGTGTGCAACGGAATAGATGACAACTGCACCCTCGGGGAGTCGGACGCGAACGACAAGAAGGTCTGGTTCGTGGATGCGGATGGGGACGGCTTCGGAAGCACCCAGGTGGAGTCCTGCACCCAGCCTGCTATGACCGTGACTGTTAGCGGCGACTGCAACGACAGCGACGCGCAGGTCCGGCCGGATCGGGCGGAGTTCCGCTGCGATGGCAAGGATGACAACTGCAATGGCATGAGCGACGAGGACTTCGGCGTCGACAGCGATTGCAAGGATGAGCTCATGTGCGCGGGCAAGATCGCGTGCTCCTCTACCCCGAGCCAGACGACCTGTGTGCGACTCCCGAGTGAGAATCCGGTGGCCTGGTACGTGGATGGCGACGGTGACGGTTCCAAGGGGCAGGACGCGGGGGTGAGCTGTGAGGCACCCGTGGTTGGCGCTGTGACCCAATCCGAGGACTGCGATGAGAGCTCAACCTACGTCCGGAATGGGTTGGCGGAGGCCTGCGACCGGCTGGACAACAACTGCTCCGGTACCGTGGACGAGGGGTGCGCCCCCCTCACCTGGACGACTAACACGGGAGTTGGAGGAACCGGGAGCCTGACGGCCATTGCCCTTTATGACGAAGGGCGGAAGGCGTGGCTGGTCGGCAAGGACAAGCTCGTCCATTTCGACAGCACGACCGGCACGAGCGGCACGGCGACGCCGTATACCAATGCTTCCTGCCAGGCGGACTGGAAGGCCGTATGGGCGGCCGCGGACGGGCGCGTCTTCGCCGTCGGGGATTCAGGAAAGATAACGACCCGGCTCCCCAACTCCGATCCGGATTGTTTCACGTCCACCGTGCCCGGATCAGCGCCTGTGACGACGTTGTATGGCATCACGGGTATCGAGCAGTTCGGTGTCGGCGCCACGGTCTATGCGGTCGCGAGCAATGGCAAGATCTTCAAATGGAGAGAGCCCTACAACCCGACCATCGTGAACCTTACTGAGTTCGGCAATGTTCCCGTCAACCTTCGTGCGATCGCGAGCGCCGGGGCCGAGGGCTCATTGCTGGCCGTGGGCGGCGATGAAAGCAACAGGGCAGTTGCCTACCGCTATGACACGGCAAGTTCCTCGTGGCTGCCGGACCTCCAGGGCGGAGCCTTCGACGGATTCCTCAAGGGCATCCATGTCACGGATGGCCGCTTCGCCTACGCGGCAGGCGAGAATGGACTGGTCCTCAAGAGGAGTGGAGGCGTCTGGACCTCCCTGCCTACCGCCTTCGAATCCAACGGAGCAACGAAGGCCGCCATCCGGGACGTCCTTGCCTTCAGTGAGAAGGGCATCTACGTCGCCACCAGTGAAGGGAACATCCTCTTCTACAATGGCTCCACGTGGACCACTGCATACTCGGGGACAACCCCGCTGTTCTCCCTGGATGGCCCATCACCCACTCGCATCGTGGCCGCGGGAGCCGGTGGCACCGTTGTGGACTTCAGGGCTCCCGCGCCGCCGGCACCCTGACCGGCTGGAATCGCGCGTCGAATCCATCGACGCGCTTTCCACCTGCCGTCTCGACGAGGGAGTAGAAGACCGAGGGCTCTCATTTCGCTTGTACTCCTCCTTTGATCAGCGGTAGAGCGACGTCCGCACATGGGCGCAGGTTCAGTGCCTGTTCCGCCCATGAGCGTTTTGTGGGGAGTTAGTTCAGTTGGTTAGAACGCCGGCCTGTCACGCCGGAGGCCACGGGTTCAAGTCCCGTACTCCTCGCCACTGAGAAGGGCCCGGAATCGAAAGGTTCCGGGCCCTTCGCTTTTTCCGGCCGCCTTCGTCACCCGGGACGTCCCGGGCCGGCAATCGAACGGAGGGGCTGGCGTACACTTCGCGTCCCACCACCCCCATCCTTTGGTGAACCCATGCGCCGCTCCCTGTCCCGCCTCGTGCTCGCGGCCATCCTGTTCAGCCCTGGAGGTGCGGCCCTCGCGGCGGAGGGGACGAAGAAGCCCGCCACGCAGTGGTTGGCCAGCCCTGCGCAGGCGGCCCGCGCGGCGCGTGTGGAGGCGGGCCTGGCCCCGGTCGTCATCGAAGGCGAGAAACCCCAGAGCCTGACGCTCCCTCAGTGGATGGAGCTGTACCGGATCCCCGGGCTGAGCATCGCCGTCTTCGATAAGCACTCCATCGTCTGGGCCAGGACCTATGGCGTGAGGGAGGCGGGGGGCTCCGACCCCGTCACCCTGGAGACGCTGTTCCAGGCGGGCTCCATCAGCAAGCCGGTGACGGCCCTGGCCGCGCTGCACTTCGTCGAGGCCGGCAAATGGTCGCTCGACGAGAACATCAACGACAGGCTGCGCTCGTGGAAGGTCCCCGAGAACGACTTCACGAAGGAGCAGAAGGTCACCCTGCGCCGGCTGCTCAGCCACAGCGCGGGGACGACCGTGCATGGCTTCCCCGGGTACGCCGTCGACGCGCCCGTGCCCACACTGGTGCAGGTGCTGGAGGGCGCGGCGCCCGCGAACACCTCTCCGGTGCGCGTCGACCTCGTCCCCGGTACGAAGACGCGCTACAGCGGCGGTGGCACGTCCATCGTCCAGCTGATGATGGTGGATCAGCTCCAGAAGCCGTTCCCCCAGGTCATGCGGGAAACGGTGCTGAAGCCGCTCGGGATGAGCAGCAGCTCCTACGAACAGCCCCTGCCTCCGGCCCTCGCCGCCAGGACGGCGACCGGGACGTACGCCAGCGGGAAGAGCGTCGCGGGCCGCTGGCACGTGTACCCGGAGATGGCCGCGGCCGGACTGTGGACCACGCCGTCCGACCTCGCGCGGGTCGCCCTCGAGGTGTCCAGCGCGAGTACGGGGAAGTCCAAGCGCGTGCTGTCGCAAGCGATGACGAAGCAGATGCTGACGCTGCAATCGGAGCGGTTCGGGCTGGGCTTCCAGGTGAAGCCCGGCACCAGCCGCTTCTGGCACGGAGGCGCGGACGAAGGTTTCCAGGCCGCGTTCATGGCCTTGGGTGACACGGGCAGCGGAGTGGTCGTCATGGCCAACTCCGATAACGGCTTCCTCCTCTTCGACCGCATCATCGCCAGCGTGGAGGCTGAGTATGCCTGGACCGCGTTCAAGCCCGAGCCCGTGTCGCCGTCCGCCCAGGTGGACGTGCTCATGCGGCTCAAGGGCGTCGACACCGCGCTCGCCTGGTACACCGCGAAACATCGCGAGGGCATGAAGGGCCTGGAATCGGGAGACCTGACCCAGCTCGGCTACCGGTTGCTGGGAGACGGCAAGGGCGCGGAGGCGGTGCGGGTGTTCGAAGCGAACGTGAAGCTCTTCCCGACGGATGCGAATGCCTACGACAGCCTGGGCGAGGCACAGCTCCAACTGGGACAGAAGGAAGAGGCCATCGCGAGCTACAAGAAGTCCCTCGCGCTGGACGCGGGGAATGCCAATGCGGTGAAGGTGCTCGGGAAGCTGGGCGTGCCCACCGGGAAGTGAGCGCGGGGCCAGCGCCGTGCGCTTCGCCTGAAGGCGCTACAGTCCCGCGCATGCTCACGGGTCTCTCCGCCCTCGAAGCGACTGACTGGTCCCGCCTGCTTCACGCCTATGGCCGCGCCACGGACGCTCCCGGCCACCTGCGCGCGCTGGTCGAAGGCGATGAAGCGTCCCGGAGCGCGGCGCTGTCCTACCTGGACTCCGCCATCCTCCACCAGGGCACGCTCTGTACCGCGACGGGCCCGGTGGCGTGTGTCCTCGCGGGGTGGCTCGCGGAGCCCCGGCTCGACTCCGGGGGCCCCCGGCTCCGGATGCGCGTACTCGAGTTCCTCGCGGGCGTCGTCGAGGCCGTCGGAAACCTGTGGGCGTCCAGGCAGGAACTGGAACACATGGCCCGCTACGACCTGGCGCCGCTCCTCGCCGCTGGCGACGACGAAGCCCTCTACGAGGACGAGGAGGCCGTCAACGCCTTCTACGCCACGGCCTTCCTCGGGTGTGCCGGGGCCGTGCCGCTCCTCGTCGAGCCGGTGCTCGCCAGCCTCGACCACCCGGACTCCGGCGTCCGCGCCCAGGCCGCGACGACCGCGGCCCAGCTCGCCCGGGCGCCGGAGGCGTTCGGAGACGCACAGCGGCAGGCGCTCGCGCTGCGCCTGACCACCATGGCCCGGGCCACCACGAACACCGACGAGCGCTCCACGCTGGTGCTCATGCTGGGCGAGCTGGGAGCAGCGCCCTCGGCGTTCCTGGAGGACGCCTCTCCGGCGGTGCGCGTCTGCGCCGCGATGGCGAAGGGTCTGGCGACGAACGAGGCCGCGACCCGGGAGCTGCTCCAAGCACTGGCGCACCACGCCGCCCAGATGGACGACTGGTTCCAGGAGCGCCCGCCCCCATTCGAGCTGCGCCCCCGCTTCTACGTGCTGGAGCGCCTGCTCGAGCGCGTGAAGGACTTCGACCGGCTCCTCCCCGTGGCCGTCACCCTGGCGCGCATCACGGCGAAGCACTGCGTTGACATGGAGTGGGGCCCGCTGCTGGCCGCGGCCTTCCCGGCGGGAGATGGACAGGTGCGGACGGACGCGCAGCGGCGCTTCCTCTCAGAGCTGGTCGCGAACGCGGACCTCTGGGATCCGACGTTCGGCAATCCCGGGCAGTGGTTCCGGAAGGCCGGGCTGCCGTACCAGAGGAACGCCTGCGCGGAGCGGCTCGCGGGCTCCTGAGCGGCGGCGCGGCGCTACAGCCCTACCTGGAACAGGAGGATGAGCCGCGAGAAGGAGTCCGTGCCCTCCCACAGCGCCGGATAGTGGTCCCAGCTGAGCACGGCCCCCAGCGGACCGAAGTGCAGGTCCGCGAGGAGCCGCAGGCCTGGCCTGGCTTCAGGGAGCACCTGCACCGGCACACCCAGGCCGAGCCCGAAGCTCGGGATGATGACGACCTGGGGCGTCGCATACTGCGTGAGCGGCGTGAGGACGAGCTGCTCCCGAAAGTCCGTCTCCACCGAGAACGAATGCAGGAAGGACTCGGGCGCGGCGAGCTGGTAGCCGAGCCGCGCCATGAAGCGGGAACCGTCCCCGAGCCGCGCGCCCAGGCCCAGCTGCACACCGCCCGGAATCCACCACGGCTGGGGCTTCGTCAGCGTGATGTTGAGCCACTCGGGCGCGCTCTCCGCCGTGAGGCTCCGCTCCGCCACCCCATGCTCGCCCTCGTGCCGCAGCCGCCAGCCCGTGGCCACTGGCAACGTGCGCGCGGATGCGTCCGGGCTGCTGCCCACCTCCCACGCGGAAGGGACACGCACCGTGACGTGGAGCGTGGGGTTGCCCGCCCAGGTCCGGATGGGCCCCAGCAGATAGTCGATGTCCCAGTGCGTGGCCCGCGCCGGTCCAGGGGACAGCAGTGCGTGGCGCGACTGGACCGCGGGCCACACGTACCCCGAGGGCAGGAAGCGCTGCTCGAGCTGCATCACGCCGCGCACCCACAGCTCCCCTTCCCGCCCGGGCGGAAGCGTGAGGGTGAAGCCGAAGCGCTCCACCGGTGAGGGGCCCATCGAGTCCGCCTGCCCCTCTGTCACCGGGAGAGGCTCTTCGTCGAATCCCACGCGGACCTCGCGTGTACGGAGCCCCAGGAAGGCAGCATCGATGACCTCCGCCTCGGAGGTCCCGTTGCGCAGCCGGTAGCGCGCCTCGAAGCGGCAGACCGCCTCCTGCTCCGCCTCCACGCAATCGAAGTCCAGCTTCTCGCTGAGCACCTCCGAGCGCGTGCGCGCGGTCCCCGACGACAGGGTGAGGGTCGCCGGCGTCCGCGTGGAGGCGGCCACGTTGGCGGCGGCGGGCAATGCAGCGAGGAGACAAACCAAGGACGCAAGGCGGGCCGCCATGTCCGCCATTGTCGCTCAAATCCGCGGGAGCACCGAGGCGGTCTCGCCAGAGAGGAGCCGCTCGCTCAGAGCTCCACGTCGTAGGCGGCGGCCATCCGGTTGGCGAAGTTCAGGATGTCGGGCGACGTGTCCGCGTCCAGCGTCACTCGGATGCGTCGCCCCGCGACGCCCCACGTGAGCGACCGGGTCTGCGCGTCATGCATGAAGGGCCGCGGAATCGACGGACCGCGCTCCGCCGGGAGCCGGCTGGCCGCGATGAGCAGCGTCGTGAGCCGATGGACGTCAAAGCCTCGCGAGTCGTGTTCTCGGGGACGACTCACCTCGAAGCGGCCATCCGCGAAGACCTTTAGATTGAAGTGCCTCGTGTTGGGCATCCCCGGGGACTTTGACAGCTCAAGCACAACGTCGTCCGCCGGATAGGCGTCCGCGGACAATGACCGTCCCACCGCCAGCTCTGACTGGATCAATGGAGAGAAGCGGATGAAGTCCGCGAGCGACCCCTCAACCACTTCGGTCCATTCGCCACGCGACCAGCCATCCACGCCTTCCAGACGGTAGAAGATCTCATCAACGAACCATTGCCGCGCATCCTTCCAGGCGACGACGACGTGCGAGCGCGGAGACGCGGCTTCGAGAAGCGTGGTGAACGAGCGCCGCTCGGCCTCGTCATGACGGTTGTAGCCGTCGAGGCTCAGCGGGAAGAACGCCCTCCGCAGGAAGTCGAATCCCTTGGACTGCGCCTCGAAGTACGCGCCCAGCGTCGTCGTGGGCTTCTCTTCATGGAAGTACGGAAGAAAGGCCAGCTTCACGGAGAGGGGAGCCACTCCCGCTGGGGGCACGAGCTCGCACCGCTCGACGACGGGCCGGCCTGCCCCTGGCGCACCGGTGTCACGAACGGCCTCACGAAAGAGTTCGAATCGAGGGGCTGAAGGCTGCTTCACGGGCGCACCTTTCCTGGGGTTCGTGACCGACTGGCACATGGCCATGTACCTGAGCCCGACGGCCAGGCCGGTAGCCATCTACATGCCGGAGGAGACGAAGCAGCAAGCCCCACCCGCGTGGGGCGAACAGACGACAAGCATGTAATTTTCAAGAATTACCTGAATAACCACTTTCAAAGCAACTCATTCACGGGGCGCGAGAAAACCTTGGCGACACATCCTCCCCCGCTGTTTCCCTCTCCCCTGGAGCGAGATGCGAAAACAATTCCTGACACTCACAGTGATGACGCTTGCGACCACCAGTGCCCTGGCGGCGGACCGCCTGAATTCGGCGGATCTGCGCCGTGTCACCAAGGCGCGTGAGTCCCTGGTCCCCGCCGTCGCGAAGGAGTTCGGCCCCAAGGCCCGGTTCATCCACCTCTTCGGCCAGGGCCAGGGAATGCTGGCGGGCGTCGTCGCGGAGATTCCCGCGGAGCCGCTGGGCACGGACGAGCTGCCCCTGCTGGCCATCGTCCGGTACGACGAATCCACTGGCGCGGTGCGCGTGGTGGCCCGCGAGTTCAAGTACCGCGAAGCCCGCTCGGTGGGGACGGACGTGGCGCTGCTGGAAGGTGACGGCACCCTGCGCGTGCGCGACGCCCATGGCCAGGACCGGCTGCTCGCGCGGGGCGTGGGCGGGGACCTGTTCCCCACGGCGAAGGGAGACGCGCTGGTGGCCACGCTGCTGATGAACAGCGAAGGCCCGCATGAAACCGCCGTGGGCATCATCGACCTCCAGGGCCGCGTGAAGGTCCTGGCGGACGGCCCCGGCGTGGACGCGACGCCCAGCATCTCCCCTGATGGCAGGACCGTGGTGTTCGTGTCCGGCCGGACCAGCGTGGCGTCGTTCTACGTGACGAACGTGGAGGGCGCGCCAGCCCGGCAGCTCACCAACGTCGGCCTGGAGAACTGGATGCTGTTCGGAGGCCCACCCAAGGAGTTCGTGCCCCCGCCCGTCTCCACCCACCACATGGAGTGGCTGAACGAGGACGTGCTTCGCTACAACGCCGGCGGCGGTGCGTTCTGGAAGCTCAATGTGCGCACCGGCCACGCGGCTCCGGATGTGGGAGGTGCGCCGTGAAGTCCCTGACCCTTGCGCTGGCCTTCGCGCTGCTGGCCTTCCCGGCGGTGTCTTCCGCCCAGACGATGTTCCGCTTTCCCGCCTCACAGCTCGCGGATCAGTGCGGCAACGGCGGTTGCGTGGTGAGCGCGTACAAGGACTACGGCGGCCGGGACTACGCCTGCGGCGGCGTGCGCTACAGCGGCCACACGGGCATCGACTACGCGCTGGTCGGCGGGTTCAGCAAGATGGACTACGGCGTCTGGGCCATGAACGCGGCCCGGGGCTACGTCGAAGCGTCCGTGGATGGCTATTTCGACCGGTGCAACTACTGGGACCAGGCCAACCCCTACGCCGCCTGCGGCCTCTACACGGCCAACTACATCATCATGCGGCACCCGGACAACACGCAGACCAAGTACTGGCACCTGAAGGCATACACCCAGCAGTTCGCACGGGGCACGACCCTCGCCTGCGGAAACTGGATCGCCCGGGTGGGCTCGTCCGGCGCATCCACCGGCCCGCACCTGCACTTCGAATACTGGGTCCCCGGCTACGGCACGGATGACCCCTACGCGGGCTCCTGCGGAACGCCCTACACGCGGTGGACCGCGCAGGGCGCCTACCGCGGCCTCCCCGGCATCACCTGCCAGTAACCCGCCACCGCCATCCCTCCTGAAGCCTTCCCGGGCCCAGTGGGTATACACTGTATACCCGCTGGGCCTGACAGGAGGAGCACCGCATGGGCGACCGATGGCTGCTGCGTGGGGCGGAGATCATCACCTGCGACCCCGAACAGGCGGACCTGCCGCGAGGTGACGTCCTGGTGGAGGATGGGCGCATCGTCGCGATGGGTCCCCAGGTGCACGCCGGGGACTGTCGCGTCATCGACCTGCGCGGGAAGCTGCTCCTGCCCGGCCTCATCGATGCGCACCGGCACACGTGGCAGACGCCGCTGCGCGCCCTGGGGGCGGACTGGACGGTGATGGACTACCTGGCGGCGGTGCGCGTGAAGCTGTCGCCCGCGTTCCAGCCGGAAGACCTGCATGCCGCCAACCTGGCCGGGGCGCTGGAGGCCCTGGACGCGGGCATCACCACGCTCGTGGACTATTCGCATTGCGTGGAGTCCCCCGCGCACGCGGACGCCGCGCTCACGGCGCTGGAGGACTCTGGCATCCGGGCCCTCTTCGCCTACGGGTACGCGGCGGGTCCCCAGGAGAGCACCGCGCTGCCGACCCCCGCGAGCCGGAGGCAGGACGCCCGACGCCTGCGCTCCACCCGGCTGGCCTCCGACAGCGGGCGGGTCCGCATGGGCGTCGCGCTGACCGAGATGCAGGTGCCGTGGGAGCAGAGCCGGGCGGAAATCCTCTCCGCGCGCGAGCTGGGCGTCCCCATCACCGCCCACTGCTCCGCGTGGCCCGTGTCAGGCCCGAGCGAAGTGCTGCGGATGGCGGACGAAGGCCTGCTCGGTCCGGACGTGCTCTTCGTCCACTGCACGTGGAGCTCCGACGAGGACCTGCGGCGCATCGCCGACAGCGGCGGTGCCGTCGCGGTGACGCCGGAGACGGAGCTTCAGATGGGCATGGGCTTCCCCATCACCGGACGCGCGCTGCGCGCGGGGGTCCGGACGACGCTCGGCTGCGACGTCGTCTCCAGCAACGGCGGGGACCTGTTCACCGCGATGCGGCTGGCCCTCCAGGTGGAGCGGGCCCGGGCCCATGAGAAGGACGGGCTGTCCCGGGTGCTCGCGCTCAAGGCCGCTCGCATGCTGCCGATGGTGACGCTCGAAGCCGCGGAGGCGCTGGGGCTGGGACGCGTGACGGGCTCGCTGCGGCCGGGCAAGGACGCGGACCTCATCGTCCTCACCGCCGATGCGCTGAACCTGACGCCGCTCAACCGTCCCCGCGACGCGGTGGTGCTCCAGGCGCATGCGGGCAACGTCGAATCGGTGATGGTGCGCGGACGGTGGGCGAAGTTCCAGGGCGCCCTGGTGGACGTGGACCTGGCCACGGTCCGGCGCCGGGTCATTGAGGCCCGCGACGCGGTGCTCGCCCGGGTGGGAGGACCGGACGCACTCCTGGGCGAACGGGCGGACCTCTCCGCGCACTGGGACATGGGAGGCGCTGGCGGCACGAAGGACGCGTGACGCGGCGCCCACTCAGCGCTGGCGACGGCGGGGGCGCTTCCGCGAGGGGGCCTGCCGTGCGTCGATGCGCCGCTGGATGCCCTCCAGCATGAAGCCGAGGCTCTGCTCGAACTCCCGCTCCACGTCGGTGGCCCGCATGTGCGGCACGCTGTGGGCAAGCCCCGGGTAGTCCCTGGCGGGAAGCGCCTGGGCTGCCTCGAAGAACCGCTCGAACGGCGGCGGCGTCCCTGGTGGACCCACGTCCCATGGCTCCTGCCGGCGGATGGCTCCGGCCAGCCAGGAGAAGAACGTGTTGTGCAGCGCCCCCGCCTCCTTCCATGAGATGCCGGCGGCGTGAAGTCCGCTCACGGTCCGGTCGAGGATGACGAGCGCCGTGTGGACGACAGGGCCTTGCTCCAGCAGGAACTCCATCAGCCCCGGGTGCGCCAGCCCCACGGCGCGCAGACGGCTCGCGAGCAGCCGGAGCCACGCCACCGGATCCTGTTGCTCCGCGGGCACCACCAGGGTCTGGAGGATGGCCTCGGCGCACAGGAGCACGAGCGCATCCCGGTTCGCGACGTGCTTGTAGAGCGCCATGGGCGTGACCCGGAGCCGTTCGGCCAGCGTCCGCATGGAGAGCTGTCGCAACCCTTGTTCCCGGACGAGCGCGACGGCGGTCTGAACCACGGTGTCTCGCGACAGCTGTGGTCGACGCCCACGTACTCCTCGAGGACTGCGCGCACCGGAGATCATGCGGCGGAGCATATCCCGTCCGCCAGAAGCGTCGGCGATTCGCAAACAAGTGCAATAAGCCCTGCATCAATCCGGGAGCCTTGCTTCTGGAGTCAGCTGGACGAGCAACTGCCATGCCGACTCCCAGCCAGAAACCCGATTGGCGATACGAATGCTCAGCCAGCGGAGCAATTGCGTCCTTGAACCCGCGGCTCGCGGAGCGGAGTCCTGAAGCAGCCTCACGACGGTCTCCGTCTCCTCTGGCGGCGCGGTGACGACCACTGGCCACGCGGAGTCCCACCTGCCTTCCTGGAGCAACGTCTCCAATGCGCCCCGCAAGGTCTCCAAGTCCACCTTCCAGAGTTCGGCTCTCAGGGGTTCGTCCCGAGCAGACAGGACATCCTCCAAGAGGGCCTGACGCCGAACACCCGAGGGCATACGGCGCCACGGCACCATGTCCCCCGGATTGGTAAAGGTGTCGTGATGTGCTCGTTTCCAGTATTGCAAGAAAGCATCCCATTGCGCTGGCCCGAACCGGTCATGCGGCATGCCTGATTGCGTCAGCTTCATCATCAATTCCGGCTCCAGGAATGCTTCGGGGGGAATGAATTCAAGAATGTCCTTTCCCCATGTGCTGTCCACATTCATGAGTTCATGCGCGCGCACCTTTCCCGCGAGCCATGTCTTCCAGATTCCTCGGACGAACCGAGGCCATGCCCAGCCCTGGCGTTCGGCATACGGACGCAGCAGAGGAAGGTAGGCATCAGCCATCCAACGGATATCCATCTCTCGCCAATCCAAGTCATCCTTTTCCACCCCACACACGATGACTTCCAACAACTGCAGAGACTTGACAGGCCTGACACGGCTTTCCATGGATCCAATACGGCCGCGGAGACGCCCATACAATGCGCAAGCAGCAAGCCGCATCTCAACATCCAGGCTCGCTCCTTCAATCAGCCGTGCCACGTCACCGAAAACCACGTGCGCGGCATTGTCATCCCCGTCAACACCCATCCACGGATTGAGCAGCGGGTGCACCCGTTCCCGAGGAAGCTTCAGCCCCTCCGAAAGCGCATGCGCGGCAAGATACCAGGCGCCAGACTGCAAGAGGGCAACGTCCCGAAAGCGATCATAACCGATGCGGCGCATCGGTATCGCATTGTACTCGGTCACCACGCGTCGCTGGAGATGAAACACGGCCTCGATCAGCTTCCGAGGGACCGTCCACCCGGCCAGGACGCTCCAACCCAGAACGACGAACGCACCTTCCAACGAGGCAACACACGCCGCGGATCCAGGGTCCCATGACTCGATGATCCGCTCCACCGGATTCAGGTCCCCGTGGCGAACGCGTTCTCGCAACCTGGAGAGGAGCATGGAAGCTCCGTGTCCGCGCAGCAGGACTTCGCCCCACTCCACTGGGGCCTGATTCAGGAGTTCGTCCGCCTGCTGTTGGAGGAGCGCGGCGAAGACCCATCGTGGCCGAAGAACATGGTGGTTTGGAGCCTGCTCTCGAAGCAACTGGGTCTGCTGCAGGGCACGGATCAGCATGAATGTAGATGGCGAGAGTTCCCTGGATGCCTCACGAATGGCCCGTTCATCCAGCTTCAGCTTCTTACGAATCGCTGGCTGCTCAAGCCACGCCAATATCTCGCGTCCTGGGGGCTCGTGAACGAGTGCCTGCCAGTCTTGGAGACTCTGACCTTCTTCCCATGAGCGGTCACTTCGTGTCAGCAGTGCGCCAGCCAGGCGATGAAGAAACCGTTCCATGTCGGAGAACGCTGGCACCGCGCCTGTTCCGTCGGAGCGTTGGAGCCGGCGCCGGAGGAACATGCGCGAGAGATCCAGAATCCCGCGCTTGCCGGTCGCACCACGTCGCGTCGGTCTACAGAGGTACTCGGCATAAAGGCCGATGAACCCCACTGCTGTTCCAAAACTGTCGATCATGCCGAGAGGCAGGATCTCGGCGCGCAACCACGCCATACACTCCAACGGGCTGAACTGCCGTCCCTCATCACCCGCTTCATTCCGCAGCCGTTCGCCCAACCAATGCACCAATGGTTCAATCCACTGTTCCACTGGAGCCGAATTCACCGTGCGCCATGGGTGACTCGGTCTTGAGGCGCTCCCCAATGCCAGCAAGGCCACCTCAGAGGCATCTATCGGCTCCCTTTTTTGAACGGGCGTGTCATCCAGCGCCACGCAGATGGGGAAGCCTGAGGGAAGGTCTTTTGCAGCCGGCAGCCCCTCTCCGCTCTTCAATGCGACGAAACATGGGGTGGCTCTGGGCGGCAATTCGAGCACGGCCTGTTCCCATGTCTCGGCATGGATGAAGTGCACGGACTTCCTCACAGCAAGCCAGCGCCCTACCAGCGTCCGTGCGGAACCCCTGGGAGCCGTCCAGAGCACGGGCCACTGCCGAGGATCGAGCACCTCCGGTGGGAACACGGCCGGAGGCAGGGAGTCCTTGCGGAGATCCAACGGGCGGATCCCCGCGTCCCAGAGGTCGAAGGTCGCGAGACTCTCGGCAGCCTTCGTTTCGGGGGACTCGAGTGCCGCCTCCACGTCCTCCAAGGGCATCTCCAGGTAGTTCGCCAGCAGGCGAAGCATCATGGGATGGCGCTCCAGCGCCCGTGGACGCATCCCCCGGTCCATCTGCCCCAGATAGGTCGCCAACGAGTCCTCGCTGAAGTCGATGTTCTTCCTCCACTCCGGGTCCTCGCGCAGACACCGAGCCATCACCAGGAAGGAAACGCCTTCGCGTCCCTTCCAGCGCTGGTCCTTCAGCCACCCCATGGAGCCTCCTGGCCCGAACGTTCCCAAGCGTCCCATTTCTCCAATTGGAATCCAATTGAGGCTGGATTGAAGAGCCCCGGGCACCACGGTACTTCCACGCCCATCTCCATCCAGGAGTCGCAAGCGTGACGTCGCCCCCATTTCCCATCCCGTCCCGGCACACGTGGCATCACCACCTGCCGCCCCCCATCCGCACCCTCCTGGAACAGGTCCAGGAGGCGGTGAAGCACCGACTCAACATCCTGTCCGTCGCGGGATTGAGGATGCTCGTAGAAGCCGCAGGAAAGACGGAGGCCCCTGAGGCCTCCTCGCTTCGAGGCTACCTGGAGGCCTTCCTTCGCCGCGGCCTCATCGGCCGCAGGCTCCAGGTGTGGTTGCTCGCCGTGGTGGAGCACGGCAACAAGGCCATTCATGAGAGCGTGGCGGTCCAGGACGAAGACCTGGATGCCCTCCTGCTGTCCGTCGAGCACCTGCTCCAGGAGCTCTATGGACTGCAAGCCGCAGTGCCGCCATGCCCAAGGCGGTCAACCATCTCGTAGGCGGCGGCCATCCGATTAGCGAAGTTCAGGATGTCGGACGGCGTGTTCGCGTCCTGCGTCCCGCGATGCGTCGCCGCGCGACGACGTAGGTTACCGACGTGGTCTGCGCGTCATGCATGAAGGGCCGCAGAAACGCTGGACCTCGAGCCTTTCCATCTCGAAGAAGTTCAGCGCGCTCTACAGGGATTTCCAGAGCGCCGCGTCGCTGGTCTCGACGGCGGCCCGGTACCAAGCGTCGTCCGGCGGAGCCAGCTGGACGTGTTCGGCCAGGGCCTGGACCATCAGAGCTACCACCGGGCCTGGACGGGCTCCAGCTGGACCGGCTGGAACTGGCTCGGCGGCGAGATGACCTCCGCGCCTGATGTCGCGAGCTGGGGTCCCGGCCGGAGGGATGTCTTCTACCGCGGCACGGCCAACCCCCTGCGCCCTCTGCGGCACTCCTGATGCATCGATTGCAGGGTCGGGGACTCCTTGAGAAGCCCTCTTCCGGGCGCCGGGAGTCTTCATGCGCAACCCGTTGAAACCCATTGCAGCCGTGGCTGTCCTTCTCGTGGGCCTGCTGGTGGGGGCCCCTGCCGCCGCGCATGATTTGCTGCGCGAACGGATTGAAGCCTTCGTGCGCGCGGAGCAGAGACGACAGAGCGTGCCCGGTCTCGCGGTGGGCGTCGTAAGTCACGGGCGGGTCGTGCTGTCGAAAGGGTACGGCTTCGCGAACCTGGAGCACCAAGAGTGGACCAGCGCGGCATCCTGGGCCGGGGGAGCTGGCAGCAGCTCCTGACGCCCGTGAAGCTCAACAGCGGGGCCTCCTATCCGTATGGCTTTGGCTGGGCGCTCAAGGAGCGCGCGGGCAAGCCTCTTCACCAGCACACCGGTAGCTGGCAGGGCTTCGTCAGCGTCTACTCACGATTCCTCGGGGACGAGCTGTCCATCGTGAACCCCACGCTCGCAGTGCCTCCCCTGGCGCCCATTCCCGACGGGGAGCCGGCAATGACGGCGCGGTTCAGGGCGATGCTCGAACAGCTCCGGAACGGGACGCTGGATCCGGCGGATTTCGCGTACGTCCCGAGCTGGTTCTTTCCGGCCTTGGCCTGGAGAAGAACTGACAGCGTAGCTCAGCCTCGGTTGCAAGGGGCGGCTTCGCCCTTCAACCGCTCTCCACAAGGTGCGCGCCCATGCGTGGGCATGTGCTTGAAGTTTCCCATTGTCAGTGACAAGGATGCGCGTCGCCGGCCGCGAGAGGTGGAAAGGCTTCCTCCTTCGCATGAGCTGGCATTCACGCCCTGCCATGACAAGGACCTTCCTGCCCCATGGCAGGGCTTCGCTTCAAACGGGGGCAATCCATGACGCGTTCCTTCGCATCCACCTTCTCATCCATCGTGTTCCTGCTCACCAGCGCGGCCTGCGGTCCCGCCCCGTCCGACGACGCGGCGCCGACGGGGCCCTCCTCCGCCATCGAGGTAGGCACCGAACGCCAGGCACTCGCCAGCTGGAGCTCCGCCGCTCCGATGTCCACGGCCCGCTTCGACCACAGCGCCACCGTCCTGCCGTCGGGCAAGGTGCTGGTGGCCGGCGGCGACCCGGGCACGACCACCTACCTTTCCAGCGCGGCGCTCTATGACCCGGCCACCAACACCTGGGCCGCCACGGGGAGCATGACGCAGGCTCGTTCGGCTCACGTCGCCGTCCTGCTGTCGTCGGGCAAGGTGCTCGTCATCGGCGGCACCTTCGGCAGCACCACCACCGCGGAGCTGTACGACCCGGCCACGGGGACGTGGACCGCCACCGGCAGCCTCGCCACGCTCCGCACCAATTTCACCGCGACCCTGCTGTCCTCGGGACAGGTCCTCGTCACGGGCGGCCGTGGCAATGGTGGCGTCTACCTGACCAGCTGCGAGCTGTACGACCCGGCCACTGGCACCTGGTCCACCACGGGCAGCCTCGCCGCGGGCCGCATGGACCACTCCGCCGTGCTGCTCGCCAACGGGCAGGTGCTCGTCAGCGGCGGCCTCTATATGGTCTTCACCTCCCTGTACCGGCTCGACAGCGCGGAGCTGTACGACCCCGCCACCGGCACCTGGTCCACGACGGGAAACCTCGCCACGGGCCGCAGTGAGCACCTGTCGCTCCTGCTGCCCTCGGGCAATGCGCTGATCATCGGTGGACTGGCCGGCAGCGGCAGGCTCACCAGCTACTACTCGGTCTCCGCTGCCGAGTCGTTCAGCGCGGGCACGATGTCGTCCGCGGGCTCGATGAGCAGCCCGCGCCACGGCCACGCCGCCGCCGTCCTGCCTTCGGGCGCCGTCCTGGTGGCGGGGGGCCTGAACAAGATTGGAGGCAGCAGCACGACGCAATACCTGTCCAGCGCGAGCCTGTACGACCCGGCCACCGGGACCTGGAGCGCCACGGCCAGCATGCTGGCGGTGCGCAACCACTTCACGCTCAGCCCCCTGTCGTCGGGCAAGGTGCTGGCGGTGGGCGGCACCAACAGCTCGGGCCTGGGGCTCGCCTCCACGGAGCTCTACACCCCGTGACCTGAAGCGAGACGGGCTGGAGACCGTGAAGGCCTCCAGCCCGTTGCTATTGAAGCGCAGCTGCCAAGGTTCGCGGACGAGGCGTACGTGGATTGAGCAAGCAGGGTCCGCGGAAACGGATGCGTGCGCGAAGCATCCGCTGGCTTTACGCTTCCTCATCGGCCTGGATTTGTCTGGCTTTCAGACGTGAGCGGATTTCCTCCGCCATCGGGACAGCAGCCAGTTGGAAGAGGGCTGTTCCATGGTCGTCGGGGGTGCATTGGGCTTGGATGCGAGTATTCCGGGGACGGCCGCCATCATCCTGGCTCTGGCCGCGGCGCGGATGTGCGGCCCCATCAGACGCTGACATGATGGTCCCTGGAGGTCACACGTGAGGCACAGGTGGCGACAAAGGGCGTTCGCGCAGGTGGTGATGGCGGTGCTGGCGGCAGGTTGCGGCGCATCGAATGGTTCAAAGCCCCCGGATGGGCCTCCCCGCGACTGCGTTCCCTCCGGCGGTGCCACGGGCGCCCCCGAAACCATCGAGGAGGCGGTGGCGCTCATCAACTCCCTGCCCCGCCCCACTTCCGTGGCCTGCCTCGTGGAGAGTCTGGACCGGCCCCTGCGGCTGAGTGCCACGGAGAGCGAATTCAGCGCGCAACCCGCGCATGGCCGGCGCAGCCCTCGCATCTTCCTGTTCTCGGGCCCCCTCATCCTCTCGGTCGTTCCTGACGGCCCGGGAGCGGAGGTCGTCGAGTTCAGCCAGCTCGACGCCTCCGGCCGCTCCATCAAGGGAGAACTGGCCTTCCCCATCGAAGCCGAGGTGCCCCCCGAGGCTCCGTACACGAAGGTCATGTTCCAATCCGACCTCACCGTCTGCGCGTTCTGTCACGCGGACGAGAAGCCCGCATATCGCGTGGGTAACGCGTGGGCCTACTCCTCCCAGGCGCTTCGCCCGGTGAGCTCCTCGCTCGTCCCGCTCGAAGAGATCCGGCGGGAAGCCTCCACCTGCGACGCCTCCGTCGAACCCGAGCGCTGCCGACTCCTTCAGGAGCTCTTCGAGCACGGCTTGCCACGTGCTCACGCCTTTCCCTCGTCACTCCCGACCTTCCCCTGATTCATGCGTCGGCGGATTGGGGCCGGGCGCGGGAATAGCCCAGCCCCGAGCGCAGCGCGTTCTGAAGCCTGGTCATCTCGTCGAAGAGGGCATTGTGCGTGGCACGAAGGCGCGGAGGGCGGGCCCCGGAGCAGACTCGGGGCTCGGCATGCACGTCGTCGCTCTACCGATTCACGGTGCAGAGCCGCTGAGGCGGGCGTGTTAGCGTTCCGCGCGATGAGCGGGCAGAAAGGGACGATTGTCGAACTCAACCCCATCGACGCCCTCGGGTGGATCGAGCTCGACGAAGGCGGTCGGGTGCGCTTCGGAGGCACCGCGCTCAAGAGCTTCGCCGTGACCCCCTCGGTCGGCACCCGGGTCGAGGTGCACGGCACCGCGCCGGGCTACAAGGGCGTGCCCAAGGCGGTGATGGTGACGCCGCTCGTCGTCGCGCCCGCGGCCACCGAGGAGCCCAAGGCCGAGCCGAGCCGCGCGCAGAAGAAGACCCCATGGCCGACCTTCGTGCGCGAGCACCCGCGCTGGAGCGACGCCGCCGAGACCTGCGTGCCCTGCGCGCGCAAGGCGCCTCGCCCCGAGCTTCCCGAGCACCCGCTGTTCGCGCCCTGGCGCCGCGAGCTCCGCGAGACCGCGCCCACCTGCGTCGATCTGAAGGTGCCGCATTTCCTGAAGCCCGAGAGCTTCGAGCCCGGCCCCGGCGATTGCTTCGCGCACGGCCCCGTCGCCTGGCTCGACGAGCCGCGCTGGCCGAGCTGCGGCGTCTGCGCTCGCCCGCTGGAGATGTGCGTCCAGCTCACGCCGGCCGTGCTCGCGGACTTCCTCCCCGGCGGCCGCGGCCTCGCCGCGCTCTTCTGCTTTCACTGCGGCATCGAGAAGACCAGCGATCCGCGCGTCGCGTACGTGCGCCTGGTGGAGCCGAGGCACCGCGTGACCGGCCCCAAGGAGTGGCAATCGGCGTCGAGTGGCTGGCGGCGCGAGAGCCAGCGGGTGACGCCGGCGTCCCCTGCAACCGAGCTACCGCCGGCGATGTGGTACCGCTATCGCTCGGGGATCACGCCGGAGACCGCGTCGAGCGCGCTCTTCGGCTTCGATGCGCTCGATCTCGGTGGGCCGTTCCCCAAGGGCTTCGATCCGGATCAGCTCGAGGAGGTCGGCGAGGAGTACGACGATTGGCTCGCACAGCAGCGCGGTGGCGCGTGCTGGGGCGGAGCTCGTCTCGGCGGCGTGGCGCGCTGGGACCAGGCCGACGCGACGCCGAGCTGCGCGCACGGCGAGATGCCGCACCTGCTCGACTACGAGGGCGGGCAGTTCCTCGATGGGGCGCTGCACGTGTTCTCGTGCCGCGAGCGGGTCTGCGAGCTGGCGTTCGTCGCGGAGTTCTGAGGCCCCTGCGCTCGAACGTCACTTGCGCCCTCAAGCGGGGGCAGAGCCGGGGCTGGAGGAGGAGAGCCCGGCCCAGGCTGTGACGGTGGAGTCGACGAGGGAGCACACGCCGCGCCTGGATTGGGCGGGACTGCGGCGCCGGACGTTCGCGCTGTTCTTCGCCTGCTCTCGGTGTTGAGCCCAAGCCCCTTCGGCCTGCTGCCAGGCTGGGCCTCCTGGGCCGGCATGTGCCACGAGCGGAGGCACAGCCTCTGCTCCGGCCCGGCGCACAGCCCGCGTGTCACTGCCTCCAGCCGCGCACCACGCTCACCCCCGCCGAGCAAGCCGCGCTGGCTCGCATCGAGCAGGATGAAGAGGCTGCACGCGTCGTTGCACTGACACGGAAGAACGGTGGCAGATCAGTCCTGGTCCAGGGCGAGCGCGGCCTCCTTCATCGATGACCACGCGCAGTCCTTCTTCAACAACGGAGTCCCCGGCAACAAGGGCGACGTGCGCCTGTTCAGCCAGGTGGACGGCACGGCCTACGGAATCCTGAGGGACGGAACGCGGGGAACGGGCACCCGCAAGCCCGGTGAGAGAAGCCAGTACACGCCTCTCTCCCGCATCTTCGAGGACCTCAACTGCAAGAACGAGAAGACCGGCCTCACCTTCTAATTGCTGACCAAGTAGAGGGCCCGAGGGACGGGCCTTGAGGAGGAGAATCCATGGAAACGCTCATCACCCTCTTCCTCATCGCCTGCATGTTCTTTGCGGCCCTCTTGTTCTACGCCTCCGGTCGCCGTCGTCTCGAGCCCGACCTCGCGCGGCAGGGGCGCGTCGTCGCCAAACGGCAGACGGGCGACGGCTACTACGCCCGGGCCACCTACTTCGTGACGTTCGAGTTCCAGGACGGCAGCCGTGACGAGTTCGAGACCTTCGACAGGCAGTATGGCCTCCTGGCCGAAGGCGACCAGGGCACCCTCATGACGCGGGGAAGGTGGCTCAAGGGGTTTGCGCGGCAGTGGCCCCAACGAGGACCGAGCTTCCCCCGGCCGCTCCATACGTAGTCCGCGACACGCCGCCCCTCCAGCAGCCGGGCAGGCGTGAGGCCGTATACCTGGTCCGAAGACAGTGGAGGCCCCGGCGATGACGGTGGAGTCGACGATGGAGCGCACGCCGCGATTGGATTGAGCGGGACTGCTGCACCGGACGTTCGCGCTGGATGTCTTCGCCTGCCCTTGTACGTCGCGCCGCGGTTCCTCCTGGGCTCCTGAGGGATCCTCGCGGCGCTTCCATGGTGTGATGGCTCCCGGAAGGGAGCACCGGGACATGGTGGAGAAGCAGGACTGGGGGAGGGATGCCTCCGCGCAAGAAGTGTGGACCCACGTGGAAGCGGCGGGGACGCCCGGATGGCGACACGAGCTGGCCTCCTGGTGGCGGGGAGTCTCCGAGAAAGGCGTCCTCTTCCACGAGGGAGACCTGGAGGCCGACTCGCTCGTCATCGGCCCCCGGCCGCTCGTTGTCTCTGGCAGCGTCCGGCTGAAGGGTCTGCTCGAGGACGGCCACGCGGCGGACCACACCCTCCTGGTGGTGCTGGGAGATTTGGAAGTGGAGAACGTGGCGACGTTCTCCGCCATGTTCATCGCGGGCAACGTCCGGATCCGGGGGCTGCTCTTCGGCGACTCGTATGGGGATGACGTCTTCTGTGTCGGCGGTGGGCTGAAGGCGCGCGCCCTCGTCGAGCAGCACCACCACCTCTGGGTGTTGGGCCCGCTGGACGTGGACGTGCTCGTGGGCGACAAACTCACCGCGACGGAGAAGCCCCGCAGGAAGCTGGAGCCGCACGAGGCGCTCCTGCCGGGGGCCTTCACCGTGGAGGACGAGGACGAGGGCGACGTCACCGACTCGACGGTGGACCAGAAGGGGCTCCTCACGATGCTGCGAGCGGGGAGTCCCCTGCTGGCGGACACCCGGCTTGGCCCCGTGGAGAAGGCCATCGCCGCCGTGAAGGAGCAGGCGGCGCGGGGCGAGAAGGCGACGCGACTGGGGCTCGCGCAGAAGAAGCTGAAGGCCATCCCCGAGGAGGTCTTCTCCCTCACCGGGCTGGAGAGCCTCAACCTGGACACCAACGACATCGCGGAGATTTCTCCGCGCATTGGCGAGCTGCAGGCGCTGAAGAACCTCAGCCTGGAGAGCCTGCCGCTGACGACGCTTCCGGTGGAGCTCTGCCGCCTCCCCGCGCTGAAGAAGTTGAGCCTCCGCTACTGCAACCACCTCACCCGGCTCCCAGACGCGTTCGGCGAGCTGGAGGCACTGGAGGAGCTGTACCTGGACGCGATGGCGCTGGAGGGCTTCCCCGAGGTGCTGACGCGGCTGCCTCGGCTGAAGAAGCTCTGGTTCTGGCGCTTCTTCAAGATGACCCCGGGCCGGGTCCAGGTCCTGGTGGACGGGATTGGGCGGCTGCCGACGCTGACGCACGCCGGCTTCTTCCAGGGAGAGCTGTCCGCGTTGCCAGGGGGACTCGCGCCGCTCGCCCGGCTCAAGCAGTTCAAGCTGGGGCTGGACCGCGTCCCGGAGCCGGAGGTGAAGCGGCTGGAGGCGGCGCTGCCTCCTGGACGGCTGCACGTGGGGTACTGAGCCGTTGAGGGGCGATATGGCCCTCCGGGAGCGACGACGGCTTCGCGTCCCGTGGTGACTTATGTGGTCGGGGAGACAGGATTTGAACCCGTGGACACGGGGTACCCCAAACCTGAAGTTGCCCCGGTTCCGCAGAGCGTTCCGCGCTTTCGCCCTCAAGCGGCAGCGCGGTGCTCCTTCTCGTAACCAGCGGGTGACTCGTAGTCGAGCGCGGGCCCGCTACAGCAGCCCGTCCAGCCAGGTGAGCTGCGCGTCAATCGTCTCTGAAATGGCGAGCGGCTGATCCGACGTGCTCGGGTCGGTGTACGGATTGCCAATCTCCTTGTGCTGCCACTTCACCCAGGTCTGCTTGTACCAGCCCCAGTCCAGGTCGGTGCCCGTCGAGGGAGGCGTGGCGCCCGCGTACCCGGAGAAGGCTCGGATGCCGGTGGCTGGCGCGACCTCCTGGCCCCCCACCACCTGATACAGGTGCAGCCGCGCGCGGCGGGGGAACTGGGAGGACAGGTTGGTGGCCCACGCGCCGTAGAACGTGCCCCAGGGGCGCACGGGGTTGTTCACCTTGGTGTCGAACGTGCCCAGCTCGCCCTGGCTGTTCCTGCACACGCCATCCAGCGACGACACGTAGACGGTGATGCCATCCAGCGCCGTGTTGGCGCGGAGCGCCTGGGCAATTCGCATCACCAGACACCCGCCGCGGGAGCTCCCCGCCAGGTAGATGGACCGCGTCTCGGGTCGGACCTGCGCCTGGAGCCAGTGGACGAACCCGTTGACGATGCGCTGCTTCGTGTCGCTGTCGAACAGGTGGTCGAAGTTGTTGTCGTTGACCACGGACAGGTGCGTCCTCCCCGCCGGAAACCAGCCCAGGGCATTGAGCTTCATGGCCAGGGAGCGGCCATCCAGGGCCACGTTGGCGCAGGAGACGCCGTCGCAGGACGCGTCCCAGTTGGAGGACTGGCCTGTCACGCCGCTGGAGTGCCCGCTGCTCGAGATCTTCTGCCCGGCGGTCATGAAGACGATGGCCTCGCGCACGCTCGGGGCGTCCACCTGGGCGATGCGGATGGCGTGCAGCGTGCTGTCGGAGGCACCGGCCGCGCGGAACTGCTCGAAGCCCGGCGCCGCCTGGTAGCCACCGGAGGCGTTCTTGTAGACGACGCGCCGTGACACCACCGTCCGGCTGCTCCCGTTGGGATAGGCCAGTGCCTGGGATTGTGAGTCCACGGTCACCTGGGGCTCTCCGGGCAAGTCCTCCGGCCCTGGCGGAGCACAGCCCGTGAGAGTGCCAACCAGCGCCAGGGCAACGCCTGCCCAGAGGGAGATGCGACGAGGGATACCCGAAGTGTGGACCATGGACTGCTCCTGGATTCTGGAGGGGGCCGCGCGGAGCGCAGCGGGGGACATGTCAGACCAGAACCCGACCGTCAGCGAGTTGTTCGCCGCCGAAAAGTGGTCCTGTGCGACATATGCCTCCCTCCATGCGGACGAGGGACTCTGGACGATTGGCTCGGGCGGCGCGGTACTCCTCTCCAGCCAGTTGCCCGAGGCGTTCCGCACGGGATTCGTGTCCGAGGTAATGTCTCCAGCGGACTTGGTGCCCAAGTACCTCAAATGGCACCGAAACAAGGTGTTCAAGCCGTAGTGCCGTTGTTCCACGTATGGAGCCGCACCATGACGACTCTCTTTGACAGTCTCGCTCGCAATCGCCCGGAGTGGCTGGCGCAGGGCCTCCTCGTGCATGCCCTGATGACTGAGCCTGCCGCACGTGCGCTCGTGCTGAGTGCCATGGGGCTCTCGATCCCCGCTACCGAGGTGCCCACGGTGACGGAGGAGGAGCCCACAGACGGGGGCTGGCGCGCGGATGTGTGCGTGCGTTGGGCTGACGGCACTCTCAAGCGCTTCGAGTTGAAACTCCTGGCGGGCTTCACGCCTCGGCAGTTAGAGGCATTGCATAAGCGGGAGGTCGATCTTCTCATCACGCCGGCGGCCCAAAGCGTTCCACCCGAGGCCCGCACGATGCCCCATGTGACATGGGCCCAACTTGCAGGCCTCGAGCTGAATGACACGTCCCTGAAGACACTCCTGAGCCAAGTGGGAACTCGCTCCACCTGGCTGCTGCCAGAGCTCAACGCCGAAATGCTCCTGAGGGAGCTGGACGCGTTCTCCCGCCAAGCCTCCACGGCCCGGTGGGAGGGGATGTACCGATTCCTGAGCACC
Source organism: Corallococcus sp. CA054B (assembly GCF_003611625.1). Taxonomy (NCBI): domain Bacteria; kingdom Pseudomonadati; phylum Myxococcota; class Myxococcia; order Myxococcales; family Myxococcaceae; genus Corallococcus; species Corallococcus sp. CA054B. Next base: position 11,487 of record NZ_RAVY01000040.1, on the reverse strand, counting down.
GTCCATGAGTATCTGCTGGACGAGGCGCCGGGCGACTACCGGGCAAGCGACGCATGGACACCGGTGCGCCGTGGGGCTGCATCCTACTACGGGTTCTGCTTTTACCTCGGGGACGCCGACGTGGAGGCGCCGCGATTCTGGCTGGGCTTCTGGCGTCAAGGGACGACGCCGGTGTTTGGTGTGACGGTGCCGAGCCCCAAAGGCGAACCAATCCTATACCAGACGCACGACGCGGGTGTTGTGCCCACCGTGCTAGAAGCGCACGTTTGCGCGAAGAAGGCGCTGGCGGCTGCCCAGCAGTATATCGCTGGCCTCCTCGGCTCGACACCCCATTGAAGGGCGGGTTCGGCGCGTAGGTAATCAGGCGGGGCCGCCCACTTTCGGATTCAGAAGATGAGAGAAAGGACGCTTGCGTGAGGTTTGAGGACTTCCAGGAAACGTTCAACGCAGCGCTGCAACGGCGGCAGCGATATTTGTCCGACCCGCTATTAGTACTACTTGATCAGATGCGTGACGGTCCTTGAGGAGGAGCGCGAGCGCCGAGTCTGCGGAGGCACAGCGGACAATGGCCGAGGCGGCGCAGTAGCAGATGCTGAAGCCGCCGACGCACCTGGGGCAGCGTCCAGGGAATCCTCCTCCGGGGGGAAAAGCGCTCGACGGAGCGCGAGGAAGCCATGAGCCACCATGCAGAGCGTGGCGTGATGGTGAAAGCCTCTCCAGGTGCGGCCCTCGAAGTGGTCCAGGCCGACTTCGCCCTTCATCTCCTGGTAGTCGCGCTCGACGCGCCAGCGCAGCTTCGCCAGGGTGACGAGGCGTTTGAGAGGCGTGTCTTCCGGCAGAGACGAGAGGTAGTACTTCGTTGGCGCAGCCTCGCCCGGCGGCCACTCGCACAAGAGCCACTCGGGAGCGCCGGGCGCCTTGCGCACGACATGGCCTTCAGCGACCTGGATTCGCACTGCGGCGAAAGTGGAGGACTGCGTGCCGCGACTACCCTCGCGCCAGCTGATGCGGCGGTACTCCTCCTCGGGTAACTGGCGCGCCAGTTCTTCAATCGTCCAGGGCTGCACGCCGCTGTCGTCGACGAAGCGAGTCCGGGGGCGTCCGTACGCGCCCGCCTTCTTCGCCGGCAGGTGCGGCGTCGCACCCGGAGGCCACACCTTGTGCTGCCCCGGCACAGCGACGAGGTAGGGCAGGCCGCGTGCCGTGAGGCCTTCGCGAAACTCCCGGCAGTTGCCATACCCCGCATCTGCCAGGACGACGTGCTTGCGCACGCCCCACGTCAGCGCGTCATCCAACTGCGAAAGTGCCAATTCCCATTTGCGCGTCGCGCCCACCTCCTCGGGCACCCCGGCCGCCTTGCGCCGGGCTTTGTCCGTTACCCACTCCTCGGGCAGGTACAACCGCATGCCAATACATCCGCTGCCGCGTGCCCCTGCCAGGTGCAGGCTGACAGCCACCTGGCAGTTGTCCGTGCGCCCCAGCGTCCCCGAGTACTGACGGGCGACTCCCACCGAGTGCTTCCCTTTCTTTGGGAAGCCCGTGTCGTCCACCACCAGCGCTTCCAACTCCGGAAGCCGCTCTTCCAACTTCCGCGCCAGTCGCTCCCGCAGCGCCTCGTCGCTCCACGTCCCTTGCGAAACGCACTGCTGCAGCCTCTGGCGCATCGCCTCGACTTCGCCTGCGTCTTCCACCAGCCGGGCCGCCATCGGCTCGATGCTCTTGCGCTCCCCATCCAGCAGCAGGCCCGTTACGTAGGCCTCCATGGCGCGCCGTCTCTCCAGTCGCCCCATGCCGGCGACCATCTCTTCAAGATAGGCGCCCAGCGCCTCATCCAGCTTCTTGAGCTGCGCGGGTGTCATCCCGGCCGTAGATCACACGGGGCGCCTGGATTCAAGTGACCGGGTAGTATTAGCCCCCTGGTTTCAAAACGAAGCGTTCCCTCCTGTCATTGGATTTAGGCTCCCGTTGATGAGGAGCCGGTCCATCTGGCGACGATTGCACTCAATCCCAGTGACGGAGAGGTGACCGGAGGGTTCGTCCCGCGGACGGACGACACCCAAAGTCAATGGGAGCGGCAGACGGGATACTTCTCTCATCCGTACCGCAGGTGGTTCGACAAGGCGGAGCGCCTCGTACGCGCCGCTCCTCCTCTGGGAGCCAGGCCCCCAGGAGCGGAGAGAGGCTCCTGACTTGAGCCCCTGCGGGTGCAGTTCATCAAGCATTGAGATAAATTCGCACGGATGTCCCGTCCCAGCGCTCCCCCTCCCCATGCGCCCGCGAGGACCTCGGACGTGTCCACTGCCTCCGAGTCGGTTCCGTGCGGACAGCGCCCGTCCGCGCGCCCGATTCCAGCGTTGACTCTCACCTCGCACACCACCGTCACCCGCCTCGGGGAAAGGCTGCTGCTGCACGGACTCCTCGCCGGCCGGGAGGTCCCGCTCTCCCGCAATGCCCCGGACTTCTGCCGCCCGGGCGAGCCGCTGGGCCTGCCCCTGGGCGACCCCTTCATGAGTCGCAAGCCGATCCTGTTCGTCCCTACGGGAGCAGGCCTCCGCATCGTCCCGGGCGAAGTGGGACGATGCACGTCAGCGGGTGAGCCACTCCACGGGGCCCGCGAATTCGGTCCCACAGAGCTTGAACGAGGAGTCCCGCTGGAGTTCTCCAGGCGGACGGGGGTGCTGCTGCACCTGGCTCCTCCACCCGAATCGAACGCACCATCCGCCCTGGGAATGGTGGGCGAAAGCGCCGCCGTCCATGCCCTGCGCCGACACATCGAGCGCGTCGCCGGCCTGGATGTGCCCGTCCTCATCCGGGGCGAAACCGGAACTGGCAAGGAACTGGTCGCCCAGGCCCTCCACGAGCGGAGCCAGCGCCGAGGTCCCTTCGTCAGTGTCAACCTGGGCGCCCTCCCGAAGGAGCTGGCCGCGGCGGAACTCTTCGGCAGCGTCCGGGGAGCCTTCACCGGTGCCCAACGCGACCGTGAGGGCCTCTTCCAAGCCGCGGAGGGCGGCACGCTCTTCCTCGACGAGGTGGGCGAGGCCTCATCCGAAATCCAGGTCATGCTCCTCCGAGTGTTGGAGACGGGGGAGCTGTACCCGGTGGGGGCCAGCAAGCCCGTAGCGACGAACATCCGCCTCATCGCGGCCACGGACGCGGACCTGGAAGCGCGGATCGCCGAGGGGCACTTCCGGTCGCCCCTCCTCCACCGGCTGGCCGGCTATGAGCTCCGGCTTGCCCCTCTCCGCGAGCGCCGGGAGGACATCGCTCCACTGTTCCTCCACTTCGTCCGCAAGGAGCTGGACGCGCTCGGAGAGACCCACCACCTCACCGCGAGAGACCCTCATGCACTACCTTGGATGCCATCAGACCTGGCGGCTCAACTCCTGCTGCATCCCTGGCCGGGTAACGTCCGTCAGCTCCGGAACGTAGCCCGACAGCTCGTCATCGGCAGCAGGGGTCTGCCCAGCCTGGAGCTTGATGCACGCCTCGCCCAGGAGTTGAGGCTCAACCTGGCGCCGCCGGCCCGGCCCTCCGCCGCCACCCTCACCCCGAAGCGTGAGGTTGCGGCCCGTCGCAAGTCCACGGACGTGGGCGAACAGGAACTCCTCATGGCCTTGCGTGCGCACGACTGGGACGTCAAGAAGGCCGCCCACCACCTGGGGATCGCCCGCTCCTCCATCTATGACATCATTGAGCGCAGCCCCAGCATCCGTCTGGCTGGAGACCTGAGCGTGGAGCAGCTCACCCACTCCTTCCATGCGTGCCAGGGCAACCTGGATGAGATGGCGCGACGCCTGGAGGTGTCCAAGCGGGCCTTGAGCCGGCGCGTCAAGGAACTGGGGCTGCACTCGAAGGCCCCCTGAACGACTCACTGGAAGACAAGGAGACGACCATGGAACCCAACACCATCATCATCGACTTCAACGAAAAAGACCCTAAACCAGAGCGAATCTCAGTCAGAGACGGCACCAGGATAACCTTCAGGATCACAGTCCCTTCCGGATTGAAGCTGACTCCAACAATCACATTTCTCGATACTGACCATGATGTGGATGTCGTGGCAATCGAGGATCCCGACAACGTGATTACCTTCTCCAAAGCAACAAACACATACAATCAAGACTTCACCCCCAAAATAAACAAACCCCAGACACCCTCCTCTCAAAAATTCAGCAGAACCTACCTCGTCAAGCTCGTCGAAACCGTGCCCGCCGGTTACCCTCTGCGAGACAAGGTGGAGAACCGCTCTCCAATAGGGGAACCCCCCACATCCTCCGGGAAAATCGAAGTATCAGGCGGTCCTGGCACAGAGCCTCCCTCCCTGGTCTAGCCACCGCTCCCGAGGTACGCCTCACGCTCGCGGCGTGACGTTTCATGCTCACGCCAAGCGGCTGCGGACGTGGCGGAGGACGACGCAAGCACGGGTTCAGGGGCAGGCGGCAAGCTGATGCGCGCCATCGAGCGAGCCGCCCCACTCGTTGGAGAGGTTTGAATTGTGCGTGAGCGCCTGGGTCAGCGCCTCCAGGGCCTGGCGCCTTGATGTGCACGGATCCCCGGTGGGCTCTTCAACCCGCTCCAACTTCAAACCGGCCCGCAGGGCGCGGGCCGCGGCCCAGTCGGGCCGGAGCTTCAGCGCTTGCTCGGCGTGTTCGAGCCCCTGTCGAAGGAGCGGGCCGTATTCACGACCCGTGCGCTTCTGGTGTTCCGCCCACCGTCGGTAGAAGCGGCCAGCCTCCAGGCGATATTCCGGGTCGTCCGGAGAGAGCGTGAGGGCCCTGTCGAAGGACTTCGCCGCCGCCTCCATGGCCTCGGCCTGAAGCGACCCGCGCCGTGCCTTCCAGTGCGCCTGGAGGGCCTGCGCCTTGCCAAGCTGGAGCCAGGGCTCGGCCTCCAGGGAGTTCACCTCCAACGCGGCGTGGAGCTCCGCCAGGGCCCGCGCGATGGCCGCCCCGGGGTCTCGCCCCTGGTCCAACTCGATGCGGGCCTGGATGACGTGCACCGTGCCGAGGAGGACCCGCAGCCACACGGCCCCCGGCATCCTCTCGGAGGCTTGCCTCAGTGCCTCCCTTGCCTCATGCGCGCTCGAAAGAGGCGACTCGCCAAGCGCGAGCAGGTAGTGCGCGCGCCGGACGAAGAGAGAGCCCAGGTTCGCGTAGGCAAAGCCCTGCCCGGGCGCGACGGCGATGGCCTGTTCGAAGCACGTCCGAGCCTGCTCCAGCGCGGGCAGGGGATCCTCACCGCGGTTCCAGGAGTCCTCGGCCCGCAGCAAGTGCACCACGCCCATTCCGTTATGGAAATTGGGGACCCGGCGGTTGATTTCAATGCCGCGCTGATACTGCTCCAATGCATGCGCCAGGACGGGGCGCGGATCCTCACCGCGACGACCCCGCCGCCGAGCCAACTGCTCGTCGACCTGCCCCGCATAGAAGTACAGCGCCATATGCTGGGGGTTGAGGGCCCGAGCCTCCTCGAGTGCCGCCGCCGCCCGCCGCAGGTCCTGCTCCGCCTCCGCATTGAGTGGACGGGAAGCCCGTGAAAAAAGCGCACGCCCCAGGTTGATCCAGTCCTCGGGGACTCGATTGTCCAAGGCGATGGCCGCCTCATAGGCGCGGATGGCCTTGTCCCTGTTCTCGCCGGAGTCCCTCCCGACCTGTTCCTCGTAGTCCGCCCACGTCGTGAAGACGAGACCTGAATCGCCGTGGTAGGCGCGGTCCCGGTGCGCCACGCCGATGCTCGCGAACAACGCGGCGGCTTCGCCGAGCAGCGCGCGTGGGTCCTCGTCCTTCTCGATTTGATAGCGCGCTTGGAGCCAGGTGCTCCGAGCCAGATTGAAGGTGGCCGCCGGAAGTCCGGGCTCCACCGAGAGGGCACGCCGCGCGGCCTCCAACGCCTTCGCGAGAGGCTCCTCCCCATCCCCCCCATGGGTGAGCCGGTGCTCGGCCAGGCGGTGGTGCGCGCGCGCCATGCGGATGAGACACTGAGCGTCGTCCGGAGCAATGGTGAGGCACCGGGAGAGCGCGTCCAGGGAACGGTGGTACGCGGGCATCACATCCCCCCGGCCATACAGCTCCATGACCATCGCATCGTTTTCGAGCAAGGCCAGGGACCGGTAGACGGCGGGGTCGCTTTCAGCGGTGGCGATGGCGACGGCATAGGCCTCGCGACCGGCTTCGAAGCTCGCTCGGGCTTCCTCGGGGGCCCCCCCGTTCCAGCGTTTGAAGGCCTGTGCCGCATGGACGTCCCCGCGCAGCATGGGCAGCTCATGAAACCAGGGCAGCTCGCTGGCGGCGCGATCCGCCAGACGCAGGGCGTCATCGAAGCGGCCCTCGTAGAAGGCGACCAGCGCCGCCACGTATTCCCGCGATGGCACCTGAGCGCCTTCACTCTGCTTGAACCACGCGAGCGCCGGCTCCCGGTAGAGGCGCTCCGCCTCACGCGTCGCGGCCTCTCGCAACGCCGGCACACGGATCCGCTGCGCCTCCAGGAGTTGCTGCTGATAGCGCCGCCCGCTCACCAGCGCGAGCGCATACGCGGCCCGGGGCGAGCGAAAGCCATTGCGCCAGGAGGACTCCAGGAACTCCAGGGCCTTCGCCTCGTCTCCGAGCGCGAGGTGGCCACGCCCCAGCGCATGGTGCCCGGGGCCCAGCGCCTGCGGACCGGAGCGCTGAATCTCCGCCTCCAGTTCGGCCATCCGGGCCTGGAGCGCCCGGCGGTCCTGCCGGATGTCATGCAGCCGCGAGAGCGCGGAGTAGCGCCCCCTGGACTCGATGTCCTCCACCAGCTCGGTGAAGCGCTGGACGATCCGCTCACGCTCGGCGGCCTCCTGACGGGCCCGGAGGCCCCAACCGAGGGCCCCTCCCGCGGTGACCAGCGCGGCGGCGCCCACCGTGGCCAGGAGCCGGTGTTTGCGCAGGCGCTTGCGCAGGAAGTACGCGAAGCTCCTGCGTGCCAACACCGGCTCGCCGCCCAGGAAACGCTCCAGGTCCTCCGCCAATGCACGCGCCGAGTCGTAACGGGCGTCGCGCTCCTTCTCCAGACACTTGAGGGCAATGGCCTCCAGGTCCGCCGGGAGTCCCGGAGAAAGCAGGCGCGGCGCGCGCGGCTCCTCGGTGGCGATGCTGTTGACCACTTCCAGGCCGTTGGCCCCAGGGAGAGGGACCTCGCCGGTGAGGAGGAAGTAGAGGGTGGCCCCCAGGCTGTAGACATCCGCGCGGCGGTCGAGCCCGCTCACCTCTCCGCGAGCCTGCTCCGGAGCCATGTAGTGCGGCGTCCCCAGGACGGCGCCGCTGGCCGTGACGGACTCGTTCCACTCACGCGCGAGACCGAAGTCCATCACATAGGGCCTGGGCGTCCCGTCGTCGGAGGACTCCACCATGATGTTGGAAGGCTTGATGTCCCGGTGGATGAGACCGACGCGGTGGGCCGCATGAACACCCAGCGCGGCCTCACGCATCACCAGTGCCTTCTGCTCGATGGTGAGCGAGCGCACCTGGGCGCTGAGCGACTGGCCGTCGATGTACTGCATGGCAATGAAGACCTTCCCCTCGACGTGGCCCACCTCATACACCTGGCATACGCGTTCGTGCTTCACCTTGGCCTGGGCACGGGCCTCGGAAACGAAGCGGCGGGTATGTGATTCCTCGTCACGGACGAACTTGAGGGCGACCTGCCGGCGCAGCCGTGGATCCCACGCGAGGAACACACGGCCCATTCCGCCCTGCCCCAGGAACCGCACGGGTTGGTATCGCTCCCACCCGGGGAGGGGGAAGGCAGGGACATCGGTTCCCCCCGGGGGCAATGCCGGCTCAACGCGGACCGGGTCGACCGTAACGGTCTGCTCGGCAGAGGGCTGCTCACCTGACGGGCGCTCCTCCAGGACGAGGTTCTCCCGCATCAGGGAGGCAAGTGTCTCTTCCGAGACCCGGCCCCGCTCCTGAAGCAACTTCAGCGGGCTTCGTCCCAGGCGGCGCGCATCCTGAAGCAGGGCCGCCGCCCCCTCGCGGGACAGGAGCCCCTCGTCAATCGCGAGCCAGATCTCCATCTCATCGTCACGATTCATCGATGGGCACCTCAAAGAGAGCGGCGCGAAGAGTCGACAGCCGTCTCAGTTGAAGGGCCCCGCTCTCCCCGGTCGTTCCTACATCACGAGGTCTCTTCTCAGAAGAGACACGGGGTCCGCTTCCCTCCAAGGCGTGCGCGCGACATGTCGCCGGCATGTCGCCGGACTGTCGAGCCATCCCCTGGGGCACATTCACCCCATCAACGCGTGCGATGGCGGCGACGCGCCCCGCCCCTTGAGGGAGGCGTGAGCAGTCCAATCCGGAAGCGAAGCTCGAATGGGCACGAGAGGTGCAAACACAGACTTTCGCCGGGTGATTCCACCCTGCATTGCCGCTCCCTTGTCCCTCTTCAGGTGAAAGTCATGAGAACCCTGTCCGAAATCAGCTCACGAAACGCCAAGCCGCGTGGAGGGTGGAGCCCCCTCCGCCAGGCCACGAAGGTCTCCGCCATGTTGGCGGGAGTCCTCGGTCTGGTGGGGTGCACGCCCGAGCAGCAACTCCCGCTCGAGCAAGACACGTTGAGCAGCGCGCGTGCGGGCCTGACGCTGGGCGGTCCGAGCCTCCTCCACCGCTACAGCTTCACCGCCGGCGGGACCGACTCGGTGAGCGCGGCGCATGCCACGCTCGAGGGGGGTGCCACGACCGTCAACGGCGAGGTGCTCCTGAACGGAGCGGGGGCCTATGTGAGCCTGCCCATCACCGGGACCCTCGCCAGCCTCCAGGATGCGACCTTCGAGGCGTGGGTGAAGTGGGATTCCACCTTGGGGCAGACGTGGGCGCGCATCTTCGACTTCAACGATGGCGTCTGGTACAAGTCCCTGGTCCTTACCCCGCGCAATGGCGGCTTCGACTCGGGCCCGGCGGTGGACACGCCACGCTTCAGCGTCCTCAGCCCGGCCATCAATGGAGAGGAGCAGGCCACCAGTGCGACCGGGTTCCCAACGGGCGCGCTCACGCACGTCGCGGTGACCATGGACAGCGTCGCGAGGGTCAACCGCCTGTACATCAACGGCGTGAAGGTGGCTCAGACCACCACCCCTACCGCGCTCACTCCAGCGAGCCTGGGCACGCTCGCGAATGCGTGGTTGGGCCGTTCCGCCTATTCCGCGGATCCATTCTTCAAGGGCTCCATCTCCGAGTTCCGCGTTCACGGCGCTGCGCTGTCGTCGACTGACCTCACCGCCAGCTACCAGGCCGGCCCGGATACCGTGATGGCACCTGGCGCGGAGCACGTGGTCATCCACGGGCGAACGGACGTAGCGGGCATGGCCGTGGACACCACGAGCGTGTACTGGGTCGAGAAACGAACCTGCGGCCAGGTGATGAAGGCGTCGCTCTCCACGGGTAGAGCGCAGGTGCTCGCCTCCGGCCGCGACAACCCGAGCGCCGTGACGACGGATGCCACGTTTGTCTACTGGGTCGAGAACGGCTCGGCCATCTTCAAGATGCCCATCAATGGCGGGAGCATCACCTCCGTGGCCTCGGGGCTATGGGGGATTGGCCAGCTCGTCACGGATGGCGCGGAGCTCTTCTGGACCCAGGGTGGCTCCATCGTCCACATGCCGGTCCAGGGCGGCACGCCTGCCATTCTCTACCTCTACACGACGGCCCTGGGGGGCCCCCTCGCAGTGGATGGTCATCATCTCTACTGGAGGCAGCCGGACGGCGACATCGTGAAGGCAGCCAGGCCCGACGGCCCTCCTGCATACCTCCGGGGTGCGTCGAACGCCACCACGGGCATCGCCAGCGACGGAACGGACCTCTTCATCGCGGAGAACCAGAGCCCATACGACATCCTCCGGGTCCCGGCAGGTGGGGCCCAGAGTGGGCCAAGGTTCTCCCGCATGCACGGCAACATCACGAGCCTTGCCGTGGGGCCCAACCGCGTCGTCTGGTTCGATCCCAGCCTCGGTGCGATTCTCGCCAAGGGCAAGTAGGCCACGCTGACGCCCCGTCGGCCACCAAGCCCCTCCAGCCACGCATCCTTCGACTCGCGGTGGCCCGGGACTACCGCCAGCACATCCTTGCGACCATGGTGCCGCCCTGCATGGACAGCTTGCGCGGCTTACCGTGCCCATTTCAGTAGACGGGCGGCGCTCCCACCGCCGCTCGGCGCTGCGACTTCACCCGGCCCAGTAGCGCCGTGACTTCCTCCTTCCACACCGGCTGGATGTATCTCCGTCCATCGGGTGACGAACCGCTATACTTCCTCCAGCGGCCCTTCTTGGCCCCTCTTCACCAGCCCGCCGCCCTCAATACGCTTCACATTTGCCCTATGCGTTCTCACGAGGCCGCAAGGCCGTGAAGAAGAAGGCGGTGCCGACGTTGAAGGCGTCCGCGCCCCGCTACTTGGACGAGGGCGCCAGGGCCAACCGGCAGAAGCCCAGCACCCTCATCCAGAAGAAGCGCATCCTCGACGTCTACCTGCTGCCCCGGTTCGGCGAGCTGCGGCTGGACGCCATCGGCAACGCCGAGGTGGCGAAGCTCAAGGCGGAGCTGGTGGACCGCAGCCCGAAGACGGTCAACAACGTGCTGGTGGTGCTCAACACGGTCTTCAAGACCGCGTCCAAGTGGGACGTCATCGAGCAGATGCCGGCCACCATCGAGCTGTTGAAGGTGGCGCCCTCCTCCATGGAGTTCTACGAGCCGCACGAGTTCGAGCGGTTGGTGGAAGCGGCGGCGAAGGTGGACCACCAACACCTCGTCTTCATCCTGCTCGGCGGAGAGGCGAGGCTGCGCTGCGGCGAGATCATCGCCCTGGAGCAGACGGACGTGGACTTCACCCGAGGCGTCATCCACGTGCGCCGCTCGGAGTGGGAAGGGCACGTCACCCTGCCCAAGGGCGGACGGGCCCGGCAGGCGAACATGACCGCCCGGCTGACGGACGCCCTCCGCAAGCAGCGTCACCTCCGGGGCGAGCGCATCCTCTGGCGGGCCGATGGCCACCCGAAGGTGACCCAGGTGCTTCTGAACAAGTGGATGAGCCGCATCCAGCGGCTGGCCGGGCTGACGGTGACGGGGGCATCCACATCCTCCGCCACACCTTCTGCTCCCGGCTGGCGATGGCGGGAGTCCCGGCGAAGGCCATCCAGGAGCTGGCCGGGCACCAGAACCTCTCCACCCTCCAGCGGTACATGCACCTGAGCCCGGCGGCCAGGTCGGCGGCGATCCGGATGCTGGAGTCCTAAAAGAGAAACGGGCTGAAGATCCGAAGATCTCCAGCCCGCTTCATCGTTTGGTCGGGGAGACAGGATTTGAACCTGCGACCCCTTGGTCCCGAACCAAGTGCTCTACCAGGCTGAGCCACTCCCCGATATCCGGTGCTGCGCCAGGAACTGCCCTCGGGCCCGGCGAAGCGTGGGCGGATCTATCCGAGCCGCTTCCTTCAGTCAACGGACTCTTTTGCCTCCCCCTTCCCCCACCCATC
>NZ_RAVY01000408.1:0-995 GCF_003611625.1 Corallococcus sp. CA054B | reverse complement strand
CGCCTCTGGTTCATCGACCAGCTGGAGCCCGGCAGCGCCGCCTACAACATCCCCACCGCTGTCGTTCTGGAAGGCGAACTCCAGCCCCACCTGCTCCAGCAGGCGCTGGAAGCACTCACCCTCCGGCACGAGTCGCTCCGCACCACCTTCCCCGCGCACGGTGAGGAGTCGTTCCAACGCATCCTCCCGCGCCTGGAGGTTCCGCTTCCGCTCGTCGACCTGAGCGGGTTGGAGAACGCCGAGACGCGGCGCCTCGTCTCCGAGGAGGCCCAGCGCCCCTTCAACCTCGCTGAAGGCCCGCTCCTGCGCGCCCGCCTCTTCCGCCTCGCTCCCCAGCGACACGTCCTCGTCCTCACCCTCCACCACATCGTCTCCGACGGTTGGTCCATGGGGGTTCTCATCCGTGAGCTCGGCGCGCTCTACCTGTCCCTGGCTCAGGGCACGCCTTCGCCGCTTTCGCCCTTGCCCGTGCAGTACGCCGACTTCGCTGCCTGGCAGCGCGGCTGGCTCCAGGGCCCTGTCCTCCAGGCCCAGCTCGACTTCTGGCGCGACCAATTGGTGGGTGCGCCCCCTGTCCTGGAGCTACCCACCGACAGGCCGCGTCCTGCTGTCCAGACGTACCGGGGCGCCTCCCTGCCCTTCACCCTTCCCCAGCAGCTCGCCTCTCGTCTCAACGCGCTCGCCCAGAGCCACGGCGCCACGCCCTTCATGCTCCTGCTCGCGGCCTGGCAGCTGCTGCTGTCTCGCTACTCCGGGCAGGAGGACGTCAGCGTCGGCTCTCCCATCGCCGGACGCACCCGCTCCGAACTCGAAGGCCTCATCGGCTTCTTCGTCAACACCCTCGTCCTTCGCTCTCGCATCGACCCGGGCTCCTCCTTCCTCCACCTCCTCGCCCAGGTGAAGCACTCAACCCTCGGCGCCTACGAGCACCAGGACGTCCCCTTCGAGAAGCTCGTCGAGGAGCTGCGCCCCCAGCGCAGCCTCAGCCACACGCC
>NZ_RAVY01000407.1:0-1033 GCF_003611625.1 Corallococcus sp. CA054B | reverse complement strand
GACGGACGACGGTGGGGCGGGCCCTGTTGTTCATCCCGCTGGGCCTGCTGACGTGGGTCGTCATGGAGTACGGCATCCACCGGTTCTTCTTCCACTGGGAGGGCAAAGGCCCGCTCACCCGGCGGGTGCATGAGATTGCCCACGGCTACCACCACAAGTACCCGGACGACTCCCAGCGCCTGGTGATGCCGCTCATCGTCACCATCCCGCTGTCCTCGCTCATCGGGGTGTCGCTGTGGTGGGTGGGCCGTCCGGCGGAGATGCTCCCGTACTTCGTGGGCATCGTCTGGGGCTACGTGACCTACGACACCCTCCACTGGGCCACGCACCACCGCACGCCGCGCACGGCCTGGGGCAGGGCGCTGCGCGCGCACCACATGGCGCACCACTTCGCGACGCCGGACCGCAACTTCGGCATCAGCAACCGGTGGATGGACACGCTGATGGGCAGCGGCGGGCGGCGGCCCGAGCGCGCGGGGAAGATGGCGTCAGGCGAGGACGCCCGCTCAAAGGAGCGCCCCAGCCTGAAGGTGTGAGCCGCCGCCGGGTCACCCGTTCATCCCCACCCGGCCGGTCCTTCACTCCTGGCCCCCGTGGCTGAATCCTCTCAGTCCCGAGACTGGGGGGCACATGACGATTCAGTTTGGGTTCATCGACCAGGGTGATGGCGCCAACCTCCGGACGCTCCCCGCGGAGATGAAGGGCTCCACCTGTCTGACTCCGGCGCCCCTGCCTCCGGGCACGCGGGTGAGCGTCATCCGGGACCACGCCCAGGCACCTGGCTGGTCCTACGTCTCCACCGTGGTGGGGGGATACCTGTTGCAAGGCTATCTCCAGACCTTGCGCATCACGACCCAGCTGCCGGAGCCCGCGGCGACGCTCTATCAGGTCCGTCCGGGAGAGCGACTGGAGCCCATCGCCGCGCGCATCTACCGGCAGGCCATCCAGCCCGGGCGGGACCTGCGCTTCTACGAGAACGTCATTCATCACGTGAACGTGAAGAGTGGCCGCAAGGGGGTCCAGCGCATCGACG
>NZ_RAVY01000406.1:0-1102 GCF_003611625.1 Corallococcus sp. CA054B | reverse complement strand
CTGAAGGAGTCGGGGATGAAGCGCTCCGCGGTGAGGTCGGGACGGCGGAGGTAACCCCGCGCGAGGCCCGCACCGCCGATGAAGAGCTCGCCCGGGACGCCCGCAGGAACAGGCTGAAGCCGCGCATCGAGGACGTAGAAGCGCGCGTTGGCCAGCGGTCCGCCCAGGGAGGGTTGAGGAGCGGCGCCGCGGATGGCCTTGGCGGTGGAGTCGACGGTGCACTCGGTGGGGCCGTAGACGTTGAAGGCCTGGAGGTGGGGATGAGAGGCGAGCCGCGTCCACAGGGCGTCGTCGATGGCTTCACCGCCAACGAGGACGCGCATGGGCCTGGCTCCAAGCCCTTCATCGAGCAGAAGCCGCAGGTGCGAGGGCGAGCAGTCCAGGACGTCCACCTGGTGACGCTCCAACCACGTCACCATCAGGCGGACGTCTTCGCGCACCTGCCTGGGGATGACGCAGAGGGAGTGCCCGTCGGAGAGCTGGACGAGCTGCTGGACGGAAGCGTCGAAGGAGAGCGGCGCGTTGAGCGAGACGCGAAGGGGCGAGGTGACGCCAGCGTAGACGGTGCGCGCGAGTGATGCGCGCAGGTTCATGACGGAGGCGTGCGTGACTTCAACGCCCTTGGGTTTGCCCGTGCTGCCGGAGGTGTAGATGACGTAGGCCGGGTGGTCAGCGGAGGCGAGCGGGGCCGGGTTGGCGGAAGGGAAGGAGGCGGCGGAGACGTCGTCGAGGCAGAGGACGTCGAGGCCGTGAGGCGCTAGCGACTCCGCGAGGTGGGGCTGGCAGAGGACGAGCAGGGGTTGCGCGTCCTGGAGCATGAAGCCGAGGCGCTGGGGCGGGTAGGCGGGGTCGAGCGGGACGTAGGAGCCGCCGGCCTTGAGGACGGCGAGGAGCGCGACGAGCATGTCGGCGGAACGCTCGAAGCAGAGCGCGACGCGGACTTCGGGGCGGACGCCCCGCTGACGAAGGAGGGCTGCCCACTGGTTGGCGCGCTGGTTGAGCACGCCGAAGGAGAGGGAGGCTTCGTCGGAGAGGACGGCGAGGGCATCGGGCGTGCGAGCCGCCTGGGCCTCGAAGCGCTCGTGGAGGCAGCCGTCCCAGG
>NZ_RAVY01000405.1:0-1104 GCF_003611625.1 Corallococcus sp. CA054B | reverse complement strand
GCTTCTCGGAAGACGGCGTGCTCGCGAACGAGTTGTGCGAATCGCTCCACCAACGGGCGGAGTCGTTCATCGCTCATGCGCGGCATGGCCATGAAATAGTAGGTGCCTTGGGTGAAGAGCGAGTGCGTACGCCGTTTCACCGTATTCACCTTCAAATGCTTGTCGTACCCCAGTGCCTCCCCCGCGGCTCCCAGCAGCGTCAGAAGGACCTGGGCCAGGGCGCTGATGAGCAGCAACCGGTCTCGACGCTCGGGTGTCTTCACGCGCACCTGCTTCAGACCCATGCCGAACTTGAGGTCCTTCACGTCCCGGAACGTCTCCTCGATGGTGAATCTCCGGGCGTAGACGTCCAGCACCTCCTGGGCCGTGGCTTCCGTGAGGCTGGTGGCCAGGCACCAGGAGTCCTTCATGCCCTTGCGTTTCACACACACCACGGCCCCTACCTGCGCCATGGCTGCGGTGACGCGTGCGCCTCGGAGCACCTTCGCGCGTCCGCCTTCTGGGACCCACTCGGCCGCGCGCTTCGTCTGCTCATCCTCGGACGTGACAAGCATGTCCGCACGGAAACGCACCACGTACTCGAAGCCCAGTTGCCGCAGCAGCGCGTAGAACTTCGCATCCGCGAAGCCCCGGTCCGCGACCACCGTCACCTTCACCTCGGAGGCAATTATCTCGCGCAGTCGCTGAAGCGTCTGGTCCTCCACCAGTTGCCGGTTGCCCACGGAGGCGGACTTCACCAGCGTCGTCCACAAGAGCGGCGTGGCCCGCCCATGCCGGGTGATGAGGCTGGCCACGAGCGTCTCCTGGTCGTCCTGCTCGAAGTCCGTCCAGTCCAGCGCGATGACGGCCTCGCTCCGCTCCGCCAGCACGAAGGGCACCCAGGACGCGAAAAGCTTCCAGACGTCGAAGCCCCCATTCGACAGCAGTCGGTCCACCTGCTTCACCGCGTGCTTGGACGTGACGTCCTCTCCACGCGCCCACGCCATGGCCTTGCCGATGGCCGCCACCGACAGGCTCGCCGCCTGCACCGCCCCCAGCGTCGCGTGCGACAGGGAGAGGATTCGTTTGACGTGCAGGTCCTCCTCGAACACTTCCGTCAGGAAC
>NZ_RAVY01000404.1:0-1118 GCF_003611625.1 Corallococcus sp. CA054B | reverse complement strand
CTAACCCCCTTCAGGGAAGTTGGGTAAGGGACCGGCGGTTGCTCCATGGAGGGGGCGCTTCCATGGCGTGGCAGCCGAGGCATTGGACGGCCCAGCAACTGGAGGAGCGGCGGCTTGCGGCCGGACGACTCCTGCGACAGGGGCACCTGTCGCAGGCGGAGGTGGCACGCCGCATGGGCGTCAGCGAGGCCTCTGTCAGTCGTTGGGCGCGGCGTCTGCATGAAGCGGATGGCAGTGCGCACGGGCTGAAGGCGAGGCCGCGCACGGGCCGACCGTCAAAGTTGAGTTCGAAGGAATGGGAGCAGGTGGCGGGGCTGGTGAGGGCAGGGGCACGCACCTGCGGTTTTCCTACTGAGCGCTGGACGCTCACGCGGGTGGCTCGCCTCATTCATCGCACGTTTGGAGTGCGCTACCACCCCAACTACCTGGCTGAGTGCCTCCACCGGCTGGGATTGAGTCCGCAGCAGCCCCGCACACAGGCCAAGGAGCGTGACGAGGTGCTGGTGGAGGCATGGCTGAAGCGCGATTGGCCACGCATCAAAAGGGGGCTCGAAGAAGCGGGCGGGCCATTGCCTTCGTGGACGAGACGGGTAGTTCGTTTCGGGCCCGCGTAGCCTCTACGTGGGCACCCGTTGGGCATCCGCCCACCTTACGCCGTCGTGACAAGCGGCGCGAAGTCTCCAGCATCGTCGCCCTCGTTGCC
The DNA here is from genome assembly GCF_003611625.1 of Corallococcus sp. CA054B. Classification (NCBI taxonomy): domain Bacteria; kingdom Pseudomonadati; phylum Myxococcota; class Myxococcia; order Myxococcales; family Myxococcaceae; genus Corallococcus; species Corallococcus sp. CA054B. Next base: position 415 of record NZ_RAVY01000404.1, on the reverse strand, counting down.
CCATACGGGCGTAGCCCGGCACGCTTGTACTCACGTCACCGGGAGGGAAGCTTCACCAGTGAGGACATCATCGCAGCCCTGCGCTATTTCCGCAGGATGGTGGGCCGTCCACTCACCATTGTGTGGGATGGCCTCAATCAGCATCACAGCGCCGAGACGCTCGCTTTCGTCGCCCGCCACCCCGAGGACTTCCGTCTCGAACGACTGCCAGGCTATGCGCCAGACCTCAACCCCGAGGAAGGCTGCAACAGCGTGGTAAAGGCTGAGTTGCGTAACGCCACGCCTGACTCTGTCGCCGAGCTGCTCGCCCAGGCACGCGCTTCATTTGTGCGCCTGGGCTACCGTCACGATGTCCTCGCCGCCTTCTTCGATGACGCGGGCCTGCGCCTTACCGGACTTCCCTGAAGGGGTTTAG
>NZ_RAVY01000403.1:0-1119 GCF_003611625.1 Corallococcus sp. CA054B | reverse complement strand
TCTAATCCCCTTCAGGGAAGAGACCGAAGGGTGAAGGGAGTTACGCCATGAGGAGGCAGGAGGCTTCTCATGGCGTGGCAGCCGAGGAGGCTGACGACAGAGCAACTGGAGGAGCGCCGGTTGGAGGCGGCCCGGTTGCTGGAGAGTGGGCGCTACACGCAGGCGGAGGTCGCGCGCGAGTTGGGCGTGAGCCCGAGTACGGCATGCGAGTGGGCTCGACGCCTTGAGGAGGCAGGAGTCGCCGGGCTGAAGTCCCGAGCGCGAAGCGGACGCCCCTCGAAGCTGACGGCCGCGCAGTGGCTGGACGTGAAAGCCGTGGTGGAAGCAGGAGCCAAGACGGCGGGCTTTGCCACCGAAAGGTGGACGCTGAAGCGAGTGGCCCAGGTCATCCAGCGTCGCTACGGCGTGCATTACCACCCCAACTACCTGGCGGAGCCACTTCACCGGCTGGGCCTGTCCGTGCAACGGCCCAAACCCAAAGCTCGCGAGCGAGACGAGGCGCTGGTGGAGGCGTGGCTGAAGCGGGACTGGCCACGCATTAAAAGGGGGCTGCACGCCGAGGGGCAGTCATTGCCTGCGTGGACGAGACGGGTAGTACGTTTCGGGCCCGGCCAGGTACTACCTGGGCTCCCATAGGCCAGCCGCCTGAGCTGCGACGCGTCTCCATGAGACGTGAAGTCTCCAGCGTGGTGGCACTGGTGGCTCCCTTCGGGCGCAGAAAGGCCCGCCTCTATGCGCGGCATTTCGAGGGCAGCGTGCATGGTGCCCAGGTGGTAGCGGCCCTGCGTTACTTCCGCCGCAAAGTGGGCCACCCGCTGGTGGTGGTGTGGGACAGGCTGGGCGCCCATCGCTCAAACGAGGTGAAGCGCTTCGTCGCGTCTCACGCCAGCGACTTCGTCCTGGAGTCGTTTCCCGCCTACTCGCCAGAGCTCAATCCCGAGGAGGGCTGCAACAGTCAGGTGAAGCGCTCCATGCTCAACTCCACGCCCGAGTCGACCGCGCAGCTACTGCGCCAGGTGCGCGCTGCATTCGGACGCCTCGGCCGCCATCATGCGGCCCTGCGTGGCTTCTTTGCCCACGCAGGGCTCTCCCTTCATGGACTTACCTGAAGGGGATTAG
>NZ_RAVY01000402.1:0-1153 GCF_003611625.1 Corallococcus sp. CA054B | reverse complement strand
CCGGCCCCCTCTCACGGGGACCGGAGCATGGTGGGAGGCGAGGGCCCGGATGACATCACCGCCCCCGGTGCCTTGCGCCTATCGCTGGCCGGACACGCCCCCGCCTGAACGGGCTGCCTGCTGGGGGCCGCCGGAGAAGATGTCCCCGCCCAGCGCCGTGACGATGGACTCCACCGCCTTCTGGCCGCGCACGCTGTTGCCCGCCTCGTCCAGCGGCGGGGAGAACGTCGCCACCGCGAAGCGGCCGGGCACCACCGCCACGATGCCGCCGCCCACGCCGCTCTTGGCCGGCAGGCCCGCGGTGAAGGACCAGTCCCCGGAGTTCTCATAGAGGCCCGTGGTGAGCATCAGCGACAGCACCTTCTGCGCGTTGTCCGCGTCCACCACGCGCTTGCCGGTGACGGGGTTGGTGCCGCCGTTGGCCAGCGTGGCCCCCATGGTGGCCAGGTCCTTCGCCGTGACGGCCACCGAGCACTGGCGCGTGTAGAGGTCCAGCGCCTCCATCGGGTCGCCGGGCAGCGCGTCGTAGGACTTGAGCAGCCAGGAGATGGCGCGGTTGCGCGTATTGGTGGCGGACTCGGAGCGGTAGACGTCCTCCTTCACGCTGAGCCGCCGCCCCGCGAAGCCGTCCAGCGTGCCCTGGATGCGGGACCACCGCTCGTTCGCGTCCCTTGCCGGCACCATGCTCACCGCGGTGATGGCGCCCGCGTTCACCAGCGGGTTGCCCGCGGGCGGCCGCTTCGCCTCATGGTTCAGCTCGATGGCGATGATGGAGTTGAAGGGCTCGCCGGTGGCGTTGGCGCCAATCTTCGTCTCCACCTGCTCCGCCCCCACGTCCTGGAGGATGCGCGCCAGCGTGAAGGGCTTGGACACGGACTCGATGGCGAAGGGGTGCTCCGCGTCACCGACCGAGTAGACACGCCCGTCCACCGTCACCAGCACGATGCCGAAGAGGTTCGGGTCCACCTTCGCCAGCGACGGGATGTAGTCCGCGTTCTTGCCGTCCTTCACGCCCTTGAAGCGCGCGTACGCCTGCTGCAGCGCGTCCTTCGCCTCCGCCGCGGACACCTCCGTGGTGTCGGGCGTGCGCTGCGCCCGCCGCGCGGTGGCGGGCGCCTGCGCGGCCAGCCCCACCCCCGGCGCCCCCCAGAGC
>NZ_RAVY01000401.1:0-1172 GCF_003611625.1 Corallococcus sp. CA054B | reverse complement strand
CTAAGCCAGGGGAAGTAAGTCCTGTCAGGGGGTAGCGCGAGGCGCAAGCAGACTGAGCCGTCCTGAGCGCCGCAAGCGGTGCAGCAGTCGGACGGCTTCCGGATAGAACGCCTCGCGCTGCTCGGTCAGCATCTGACTGAAGTAGGTGCTCTTGAGCTCGTCCCAGTAGCCCTCAATCCAGTTGAGGGTTTCCGAGGTGTACGAAGGCAGCCGCAAGACGCGCACCTGGGGCCGTGCGGCTTCAAGGGCGGCTTGGGCGCGGTGGGAAGTGAAGGGGCCGCCGTTGTCGAGGACGAGCACGATGCGCCTGCCCGTCCGCTTTGCCCGCGCCACCAGCTTTTCGAGCAGCGACAGAAACAGAGCGGTGGTGACGCTCTTGGGCTGGTAGGCGAAGAGGAAGTGCCTGCTGGGAAAGCGGATGGCGCCCACCACTCCCACTCGCACATTCTTGCCCGGAGTGGGCACCAGCAGCCGCTGCCCTTTGCGCCGCCACGCGGAGCGCGTCACCGGGAGCAGGTTGAAGTGAACGCCGTCGGCGTACCACAGCTCGAAGTCGGCTCGGGGCTGCCGGGCCGACTTCTGCAGACGGTGCAGGCGCCTGAAGGCGCGTGCTTTTTTCCTCCTCGTCAGCCAAGTGCCGGGTGGTGAGTTTGGCGCGGCGCCACACATAACCGTGACACAGCAGCATTTCGCCCACCCACCGCGCGCTCAGCCGCACGCCGGTACGTTGCTGGAGATAGGCGGCCAGACGTGCACGCGTCCAGCGGGCAAACGCAAAGCCCAGTTCCTTCGGCGCCGTTTCCACGGTGCGCATCAGGAGCATGAGGGAGTCGGCGGACACTCTCGACGGCCGGCCCGGACGGGCCGCGTCAGCCAGTCCCGCCAACCCGTGCTGACGCCAGCGTCGGCGGCAGCGCTGGACGGTGCGTGTCGTCAGCCCCAAGGCCGTGGCGATGTGCGGGGCACTCTGGCCTTGAGCACTCAACAGCACGATGGCCGCTCGCAGCGCCACGCCCTGCGGCGCCTGCTGCCGCAGAGCGCGTACCAGCCCACGCCGCTCGGCCGCCGTCAGTTCCAACGCTCGGTGCTGGTGGGGCACTTCGCCGCTCCTTCCGCATAACCGGAGGAGCGGCAACTCTACCCCCTGACAGGACTTACTTCCTCTGGCTTAG
>NZ_RAVY01000400.1:0-1186 GCF_003611625.1 Corallococcus sp. CA054B | reverse complement strand
AGCCGTCGCCCCTGCCTGCGCTTCCCGTGCAGTACGCGGACTACGCGGACTGGCAGCGCCGCACGCTCTCGGGTGAGACGCTGCGGCAGGAAATGGCCTACTGGGAGAGGAAGCTCTCCGGCGCTCCGGCCGTGCTGGAGCTGCCCACCGACTTCCCCCGCCCGGCCGTCCGGAGCACCGCGGGTGCGACCCTCGGCTTCACCTTGTCGCGTGAGCTGACCGAAGCCCTGCGTGGACTGGCCCACCGGGAAGGCGGCTCGCTCTTCATGGTGCTGCTCGCGGCCTGGCAGGGCCTGCTGGCGCGCTACACGGGGCAGCAGGACCTCAGCGTGGGCTCGCCCATCGCGGGCCGCACGCGCGCGGAGACGGAAGGGCTCATCGGCTTCTTCGTCAACACGCTCGTCCTGCGCGCGAAGGTGGACGCGGGCCAGTCCTTCCGTTCGCTGCTCCAGCAGGTGCGCGCCACGGTGCTGGAGGCCTACGAGCACCAGGAGGTACCCTTCGAAAAGCTGGTGGAGGTCCTGCAGCCGACGCGCAGCCTCAGCCACACGCCGCTCTTCCAGACGCTGCTCGCGCTCCAGAACGTGCCCACGGAGGACGTGCGACTGCCGGACCTCCAGCTGCGAAGGCTGGAGTCCACCCACGCGACGTCGAAGTTCGACGTGAGCGTCTTCTTCACGGAGACGACCGAAGGGCTGCGAGGCACGTTGGAGTACAGCACCGCCCTCTTCAAGCAGAGCACCGTGGAGCGGATGGCCCGCCACCTGCGCACGCTGCTGGAGGCTGTGGCCGCGAAGCCCGAGCAAGCCATGGCCCACCTGCCGCTCCTCTCCCACGACGAGCGCCAGCGCGTCCTCGTGGAGTGGAACGACACCCGCGTCACCAGCCCGACGGACGTGCCGGTCCACGTCCACTTCGCCCGGCAGGTCCAGCGCACACCTCACGCTGTCGCCCTCGTGATGGGGGATGCCTCGCTGACGTATGCGCAGCTGGATTCACGCGCGAACCAGTTCGCACATCACCTGCGTGCCCTGGGCATCGCTCCCGGTGCACGCGTCGGCCTCGCCGTTGAACGGTCCTTCGACCTGGTGGCGGCGCTCCTCGCCATTCTCAAGGCGGGCGCGGCCTTCGTCCCCGTGGACCGCAATGCCCCCGTGGAGCGCATCGCGATGCTGCTGGAGGACGC